>JAJRTN010000088.1 GCA_024278275.1 Candidatus Hydrogenedentota bacterium | reverse complement strand
GGCAGATACCGAAGGCTCTCAAAGGACTATGAGCAATTGACCGAGAACAGCGAAGCCATGGTGCTCATCGCCATGATAAACCTCATGAGCAAAAGGTTGCCCCACCCAAAGGCATAGGGCCTTTGCAAACACCCTCTAAGGGAAGAGTTGCAGAAAATACTTAAGCATTCATTGAAGGGTCAGTCAGGGCAGTTTTCAAGGGAATTGGTGGGCCATTATAGAAAAGAAGCATTCGCTTTCTAGGTTTAGTGTTTGTTTCAGCTGGAAACGGAGTGAATGGAAGCCAAAGGTCAAAAGGTCAAAGGGACAAGCGAAAGTCCTCTTTTGCGAAAGCGAAGCGACATGGTAACCTGAATACTCGAAGAAACCGTGGTTGCACCAGATGGCGGAGTTGTACATATGGCCATATGAACTCGGTGTCTCCTGATGGGCGGCACCTTTTTTTCGTCCGTGATGCCGGAAGCGAAACGGCCCGCGGCGGAAGGGGAGGGATCCGCCACGGGCCTTTCGGTCTGTGGGTATTGCAAACCGATATGGCGCCCTATTTCTTGGGCGGCGTGATCGCGTCTTTCGCGGCCTTCGCGATGCGGAACTTGAGCACCTTCTTCGCCGGAATCCGAATGGTCTCGCCCGTGGCCGGGTTGCGGCCCTTGCGCGCCTTGCGCTGCTGAACAACCAGTTTGCCAAGCCCCGGGAAAGTGAAGCCCACCGGGGCCTGTGCATAGGAAAGTTCGGTCAACGCGGTGATAACACTCAACACGTCTTTCTTGGCAAGTCCGGCTTCCTCGGCCACGGCTTCCAGGATTTTGGCTTTGGTCAGGGGCTTGTCGGTGCTCTTTGCTTTCTTGAATGGCATCTCTCTGTTCCTCCGTTTTTTCCGTTGGTTCCCGACGGACTTGTTGTGCGGCATGCCCGTCCCACACGGGCCGGCAAGCCACGAAAACACACATCAAACTGTTTACACGGCGCGGGCCTTCCTCTTCACACGCGCCAGCTAGGTCTTTTAGATAGCGACTAACGAGCCGTTTGTCAAGCCCTATTTTCAGGGGTGTTTTAATTTTTTGGGGCAAAACAGCCCTGTTTTCAGGGGCGAAACGGGTCCGGCAGGGATTATTTTCTTTTGGACCAAAGCGTAAGTTATTATAGGAAAAGGACTTGCGTAAATAATTAACTCGGGAATCCGGCCACGACATAGTGCCGGTTCGGATGTTTTCAGTCGCTTCGGGCTTTGGGGAGAAGGAGTCTTTGGCCATGCTTTTTGCCGTTATTGGTGACATTCGGGGCAACCTGCGCGCCTTTGAGGCCGTACTCGATCAGATCGATGAAAGCGGAATTCACGTGATCATGCACACGGGAAATGCTGTTGTCGGCGGCGACGGCGGCGACGCCGTCGTTGATCGGTTGCGCACGGGCGATATTTATTGTGTGCAGGGAAGGGAGGACCGCCTTGTCGCGCGTTTCAGCAAGAAACGGACTTCGCTCCGCGCCCGCATGGAACCCGAGGCTTTCGCGGCCATGGATCGGGCTCATGCGCATACGCACAGCGCCAACCTCGAGTTTCTGCGCAACTTACGTAAATCACAACGTATTGAGATGGATCAGCTCGTAATATACTTGAGCCATGGAACCGGGAATTCACAAAGCGACGCGGTGGGTCCCGAAACCCCCGTCGCGCGTCTGCGCCGGTTCCGTGAGGAGGCCCTGGCCGATATCATTGTTTGCGGCGGGGGGGCGGTGCCTTTCGCCACCACCGTGGACGGCGCGTTTTTTGTTTGCCCCGGCCCGGTGGAGGCCGGCCCCGGTCGTGCGCGCTATGCCCTGGTCAACGGGGAAGAAGCCCCATGGAGCGCTTCCTTTCCGGAAGTGGTTTACGACACGGATTGATTCCCTGCGCGGCGTGAAGGGTCATGGGGGGGGGGCCGGTACGCGCTATGGCTGCACGCCCAGGGCGGCGTTCATGCTCTCTTCGAGGGTGTCCATGGTGGTTTCATACTCACGGTGCAGCAGCTCCCGGAGCACCTTTTCATCCAGGCCCTGGGCCGCGTCCCTGGCCAACATGGGGGCATCGAGGCCGAAACCGCTGCCGCTGAAGCGTTGTGTGTTGGCCACCAGTTCCCGCTTCAGCATGTCGATGCGCGACCGGACATCCGCCGCGCCTTGCTCGCCTTTACGGCTTTCGACGGGGAATTCGTTCGTGACTTCCAAGTAAGAGGCGAGGGCCTGGTTGAGCAGGACGATACCTTCGGCAAAGCGGCGGTTCTTGACCTCGCTTTCGGCCAGGGCTTCAAACTCCGCGGCTTGCTCCAAGGCCTGTTGGTTCTTGGCCAAACGCGCGTTTCGTTCGCTGATTAGTTTTTCCGCGTCAATTTTGCGGGCCTGTGCCGTGGGGTGAAGGGGATTCACCGCGATGGCCCGGTTGAAATCCTGCAAAGCACTTTCCAGGCGTCCATCGCGAAGCGCCTCTTCCCCAAGACGCATGTAGTAATCGCTGATTTTTTTGATCACGTCACGCCGGTCGGGGGTCACGGCGAGTACCGCTTCATACTCCCGCATGGCCCGCTCGGGGAAGTTGGCCCCATAGAACATGTCACCGATCTGCACCTGCATGTCGGGCGTCTTGGTCACCAGCGTGTCGAAACGTTTGGCCGCCGCGTCAATTTCCCCGGCGTTGCCCCGGGCGACATAGAAAGCATAGGCTTTCAGAACATAGGCGCGAAGCTGAACATCCGACACACCGCCCGGCACCGAGTTCCCGGTCAGGATGGTGTACCACACATCCGCCACGGCCATGACGGACAGGCTCGCCGCGTCGGGAAGGGTGGCACGGGCCACGCCGTTGAATCCCACGCCGGTCTCGTATTCACGCAGGATGAGCGCGTCATTCCGCCGCGCTTGCGCCATGACATCGTTAAAATAGTCGCGGGGACTCACTTTGCGGCGCTTGGACTGTTTCAGCTCGCTCTTGATATTGCCTTCCACGTCGGCATAGTAAAGATTACGGTAGGTGGCCTTGACATCACGCATGGGCGCTGTCGCGTTGGCCACCAGCTTCCCCAGGGCCCCCAGGCGAAAGGCGAAATAGGGATCCACCTTGCTGCCCTTGACGGCCTGGAGCAGGTACATCTCCGACTCAATGGCACTGACAACGTTGGTGCCCAGGTTGGGGTACAGGGCCTGCATTTGCGCCTGCGAAACCATGGAGCCATTGCGGAGATCATTCGAGAAACGTGTCAAGGGAACGTTGACGCTTCTCGCCAGAAGGTGTGAAGCCGTCGTCACGATGGCCAACTGACTCTTGGGCCCCCATGCCGGCGCGGGAAGACACAGCAAAACGGAAAAGGCCAGCACGGCAAGGATCCGGACACGCTTACCCATGGATTCAATCTCCCGGAACGAACGTGCGGAGAGTATATCGTCGACGTCGTTCTCATTTCGCTGTAAATGGCGCAACATTCCCCGCCTCTCAGCTCACCACCGTCTGGCGGAGCTGTTCCACCAACAGCCGAATTTCTTCCGTGTGACCGGCGGGGGAATCACCGGCAATTTTCAGATAACGATCCAGTTCGCGGAGTCCTTCCGACACCAGTCCCCGGCGAATACGTAACAGGCCGCTCTCCAGGTAGGCGGGGCCGTAATCCGGATTCTCGCGCATGGCCTTTCGGAAACTGTCCTGCGCTTCACCCAGCTCACCGTCTAAGACGTGAATCTGCCCTTGCAGGGTGTAAAGCCGCGCCGAGGCGCCGCCCATTTGCGTGGCGCTGCGAACGGCCTCCCGCGCCTTCGTGTCATTGCCCTGCGCCAGGTAGAGGCGTGCCATTTGTATGGCGGCTTCCACGGCAAAACGGCCTTGCCCCTGGTCCACCAGTTGGGAATACCCGTCGAGGGCCTCACGGTCAAGCCCCGCCGATTCAAGGCACAGGGCATGGAAAAAGCGTGTCGTGGGCGAGGTGTCACCGTTCTTCCGGGCCTCGCGGAGTTGCGGCAACGCCCGGTCGTAATCGCCCTGCTCCATGTAGAGAAGGCCCAAACGCGCCTGGGCCAGGGAGACCGTGCTTGATTCGTCTTTCACCCCTTCACGAAGATGGGCCTCGGCCGCCTCGGGATCGCCCTGCAAGCTGGCCACCAACCCCAGCACCGTCTGCGTGTTGGCACGGTCCACGCCGTCCGTTCGCAAGGCGCTTTGCAGGGATTTGGCGGCTTCGGAAAGATTGCCTTCCAGGGCGAGGGCGATGCCCAGGCTTCGGCGGGCCAGCGCGTTGCCCGGGTCGATGCGTAACACCGCTTCAAGGTGCTCACGCTCTCCGGCATAGTCCTGCGCGTCTCCCAGGGCCAGGGCATAGAGGTACTGCGCCTGCGTGTCATCGGGGGACTGAGACACCAGGCGATTCAGCGCGCTGAGCTGGCCGTTCCGCCCGGTGTCACCCGGCTGCTTGCTGTAGGCCAGGGCCGCCAACAGGCCCGCTTCGCGGTTGGTGGGATCGACCACGTGGGCCGCGTCGAAGGCCTTGGCCGCCTGTCCATGCTGACCGCTCCGCCAGTAAAGCTTGCCAAGCAGGAACTGCGCCCGTGCATCATCGGCTTTCTTGTCCACGTGCGCGAGAAGAACATTGATCGCGTCGAGGACGCGATTATTCTGGCTGAGCTTGAGGGCTTCCTTGACCGGGTCACGGGAAAGCACCAGGAAGATGCCGCCCAAAACAACAAGCGCAATGACGGCGATGGCCCCCACAATGAGAAGCGGTTGATAGTTGCGCTGCCGCGCCATGGCGTCACGCCGCTCCTCGGTAATCTTCTGCCCCGTGATCAGGTTGGTGCCACAGCCCACGCAGACGATGTCGCCATCCTGCACGGGAGCACCGCAGCCGGGACAATGTTGCTGCCCGGCGTGCCCACGTATCTCGGGTGCGTCCCCCTTCATCGGACCGCCACAATGGGGGCAGTTGTCCAGTTGGGGATCGGTGAGTTTGCCGCAATAGGGACAGTTGATCTTGGCTGCCACGAGCTTATACCTCTCTTTGCTGCCGTCACGCCCCGGAAGAAACGGGCGGCCACGCGATTGCCGACGGCCCGGCGCGAACAGATCCAGCGTAACCCCAAGGGGAAAACCAGCCTGCCCTCCGGGGACCACCACGCTCGGTAGCTGCCCTGAAAGCGTGGCTGAGCCGGCAAGGACTCACAGGAATTATACACCGAAGGGGTCCATCTGGAAAGGCGTTTTGTCAAGTAATTCTCGAAACGAAATAAGCCTTTCCCCTGTAATTTCAGCAAGATACGAAAGATGGAATTGATGGGCCATAGGGCGAAAAGATAGAAATACCCGCAATATGCCGTGCCACGATCAGCGGCCACGAGCACCACGCGACCCGGCGGCACTACGGCGTGCCGTGCTTTCTTTCCCGTGATTATAGGTTGTTTTCCGTCGCCCTCTGCGCTGTACTTTCAGGGGACGGTAGCGCCACACCAGGTAAACGATGACGACGATAAAAGCCAATTCAGCATAGACGATCCACGGCGGATCATAAAGGTCGCGGCGCCAGAACTCGAAGTAGGGGGTGCCCCAGGTGGGTGCGCCTTCCGGGGTGCCGTCGGGCCGCAAGGCCCTCATGGAGGATTCCTGCTTGAACCACCGCGTAACCTTCACCAGCAGAAACACGGAGGTATGCATTATCAACATGTAGATAGCAATTTCGATGGTATAGAGTATGGCGGGAACGGACCACTTGCGGGTGAGATAAACCAGGGGCAGCACCACCACCGCGCCGGCCAGATAGATCCAAATATTCGCCTGAAAATGTTCCACCAGGAGATCCATGAATTATCCTCCGCACGCTCCGCTTACAGCGTAAAAAGTGTAACACAGGCACAACCGGTGTGCAACGGACGGGCCCCATACACGGAGAACACCTCTTGGACCACCTGTGAGATACGTTTTTCGCAATAGGGTGGAGACGCGGAAATGGAACAGCGGATTGGAATGGACAGCGAACGGATCGCGGCATTTTGCGAGAAGCGCCACATCACGAAGTTGGGCTTTTTCAGGATCGGTTTTGACGGATCGTTTCGGGCCGGACAGCGGACATGCGTACGCTCAGGGCAGCCACAAAGGCAGCAACCCCTTCAGCCGAAGCGACCAGGGGTAATCCGCCGCTTTCCAAACAGCCTCCAACACCCGGACCGCCGCCGGCGTATAGTTGGGCCACGCCGCCGCCCGGCCGGCAGCTTGCCGTTATCCACCGCACGCCCCAAGAGAGCAATGGCGTATTTGCGATGATAATTCGTCAATGCACAAAACTCATCCAACACCTTGGAACGCTCCTGGCGGCCCCCTCTACGGTAACGCTTCCGATAAGCACCCAATGCCTGCTCAAGTCGCTCGCCTGACATCCTACGATTTCCTTTCCGGTCCGATGACCGGTAAGATCGTAAATGGCGCGACGATACCTTCCCCAGTAAGATCTCCTGGATTCAAGCACCAAGTGCAACGCGGTGCATTTTTAGCTGTTTTTGGAAGACTTACATGTCTCGATTCGGACATTTGACAACCGGGGCGGCCAAAGAGTAGAATCCTGCGTTCCGTGAGGCATGCGAGGTGTTCGTGTGTCTTTTCACGTCCAGGAACCACGCTGGGTTGTGCTGTTATGTCAACCCGCGTGCCGCCGGTTGAGGCATTCAACAACAAAAGGTTTGAAGAGGATTCATGGGCAGGTATCTCGGACCAAAACATAAGCTGTGCCGTCGGCTTGGCAGTTGTGTGTGGGGCAGCGCGAAGTGCCCGGCCACGAAGCGCCCGTACGCCCCGGGGCAGCATGGGCAGAATATGCGCCGCAAGCAGTCGGTGTATGGGCAGCAGCTCCGTGAAAAGCAGAAAATCCGCATGCACTACGGGCTGATGGAGCGCCAGATGCGCAAGATCTTCAAAGAAGCCCAGCGCATGGGCGGTGTAACCGGCACGAATTTGCTTATGCTGCTTGAGTCGCGTTTGGACAGCATTGTGTATCGCCTGGGTTTTGCGCCGACCATCTTCTCCGCGCGCCAGTTGGTGGCCCACGGCCACATCTTGGTGGATGGCAGGAAAGTGGACCGGCCTTCGTTCCTGGTGAAGCCGGGCATGACGGTCAGTGTCCGCGAGCGCAGCAAGAAAATCCCCATGATTGCGGAAGGCGCGGAACATCCGCCCATGGCGCTGCCCGAGTATCTTGATCGTCCCGCGAAATCTTTTGAAGGCAAAATGACGGCCGCGCCCAATGCGGAGACTATTCCCTTTAAGGCCGAGACCGCCGGAGTTATCGGGTTCTACTCGCGCTAAGCGGTCCGAGCGAAACCATTTCATTCGTAGCGGGCCACTGCGACAGTGGCCCGCTACAATTGTGTTCGGCCACGATGGCCCGGAACCGGCAGGAGCAAGAGAATCATGAGCATACAGGTTGTGGTGGGGGCCAACTGGGGCGACGAGGGCAAGGGGCGCATGGTGGACTACCTGGCGCAGGACGCGGATTTCGTGGTCCGCTTCCAGGGCGGGAACAACGCAGGCCACACCGTGGTCAACGATTTCGGCACCTTCAAACTGCATCTGCTGCCTTCCGGTGTGTTTAATCCCAAGGCAACCAACATCCTCGGGCCCGGCATGGTCATCGACTTGCAGGGCCTCGCCGAGGAATTGGACGAGATCAGGGCGCGGGGTATCGAGCCCAACATCCGCGTGTCCGACCGCGCCACCATCTGTTTCCCCTTCCACCGCATGGAAGACGGCTGGGAAGAGGAGCGGCTGGGCAACAAGGCCTATGGCTCGACGCGCCGGGGCATCGCCCCCGCCTATGGTGACCGCACCATGAAAAAGGCCATCCAGGTGGGCGAGCTGCTCTATCCCGAGCGCCTCAAGACGCGCCTGGCCGACCTGGTGGACTGGAAACACATCAAGGCGGCGGGCATCTACGGCAAGGACCAGCCCTTCACCCTCGAGGAAATGCTCGCGTGGACCGATGCCCAAAGCGCGGTAATTCGAGACATGATCTGCGATACTTCTGTGTTGCTTGAAGACGCCGCGAAAGCGGGTAAGAACATCCTCTTCGAGGCCCAACTGGGCACACTCCGCGACCTCAACTTCGGCATCTACCCCTACACGACCTCCTCCTGCACGCTGGCGGCTTACGCTCCCATCGGCGGCGGTCTCTTCGGCTACCCCCCGACCGACGTGCTCGCCGTGGTCAAGGCCTTTTCCACCTGTGTCGGTGAGGGGCCCTTCGTCACGCTCATGGAAGAAGAAGAGGGTAACCAGCTCCGCGAGTCGGCCGACGAGTACGGTGCCGCCACGGGCCGTCCCCGCACCATCGGCCACTTTGACGCCCTGGCCACGCGCTACGGCGCCTGGGCCCAAGGCGCCACCAACGTGGTCATCACCAAGCTCGACTGCCTCAGTGGCCAGAAGCGCCTCAAGATCTGCACGCACTACGACTTCCACGGCGAAAAGATCGACCGCTTCCCCCTCAACGCGGTCCTCGACGAGGCCACCCCGGTGTACGAAGAACTGCCCGGCTGGGAGGAAGACATCACCGGCGTCCGTCAATTCGAGGATCTGCCGGAGAACGCCCAGGCCTACGTCAAGCGCATCGAGGAACTCATCGAGTGTCCCGTGGGCTACGTAAGCGTCGGCCCGGAACGGGAGGCCCTCATCGTGCGGGGGTAGCGCATCGGTTTGGGATTGCTTCTTGGGGGCTTGGCGTTATCCTTGGTGTAAGGGATATATCGTGGCCCCGTGTGCTGCACAAGTCGCGAGGTCCGTCCATGATCGTGGTTTTCGGCAGGAAACGTATTCATGCAGACGAAAGTGTCTATGGCAAAACGTCTACGGAATCTCCGAAGTGGCCAGCAGGATTCGGCGAGGAGCGGACAGGATGCGTGATGCCTAACCCGGCTTGGCCGGAACTAGGAATCGTCTCCACGGAGAACCGTGGTTCCAAAGAAGGCGGAGGCAAACACGTATTCATGACCATTGGTACAGAGGACATCACGGGTAAGGGACTGACCCGGCGCGCGTCTTGCGGACCTGATGATGAGCATAGCGTGGGCCTATCGAGGGTGGACTCCTACTGCGTCAAGACAATAGACTTTGACTATTTCGAGGAAGCGTAATCAACCATAGCGTAGCGCGCTGTGATCACAGACATTGCTGGTCTGCCTCCCCCGCCCGCCGGAACACCCCGTTCCGGTGTTGCGGGGCGTTTCCGCTTGTGTTTTGACCTTGACCAAGGATGTATTCCATGCCTTTTGACGTACCGAGACTGTCCATTATCGAGAAACTCGCCGGCGCGCTGGGGCGCGGGGCGAAGGGGGGCATCGAGCTGGTGGGGCCCTGGGGGGCGTCGAAGACCCTCGTGACGGCCCAGGTGGCACGGGAGCTGGACCGGTCGCTGCTCATCGTCACGGCGGGGCGTATCGAGGCGGAGGCGGCCCATGATGATCTCACCACCTTCGTGGGCGAGGCGGCGTCGGCCCTGTTCCCGGCGTGGGAGGTGCTGCCCACGGACACGATGAATCCGGCGGACGACATCGTGGCGGAGCGCATGAACACGCTGAAGCGCCTTTCGACGGCCCTGGCCGCGGGGGAGGCCATGCACGCCGTGGCGCCGGTGCGGTCGCTGCTGCAACACGTCATCCGGCGGAAGCGTCTCACGAGCGACCTGCTCACCTTGCGGGTGGGCGAGGAAATCGACCTGGAAGACCTGGTGGGGCGGGTAGTGAGGATGGGCTACGTCCGCGAGGTGATGGTGGAGAACCGGGGCGAGGTAAGCGTGCGCGGCGGGATTGTGGACATCTTCCCCATCTCCAGCGAGCTGCCCTACCGCGTCGAGTTTTTCGGCGATGAGATCGAATCCATCCGCCGCTTCGAGCCGGAAACCCAGCGCAGCGTGGAGGCGGTGGACGAGGTGCAGGTGCTTCCCCGTTCGGAAAAGGCCATGCTGTCGTCCCTGGCGAAGGAGGGCGAAGGGCTATCATCCATTCTGGACTATTTTCCCAAGGATACGCTCGTGGTATTGGACGAGCCGTTGGCCATTCGTGAGGAGGCGGGGCAGTTACTGAAAAACGTTGGGGAAAACCCCTACTACCTCGACTGGGACGAAGCCGAGGCCCAACTCGCGTCTTTCGCCCGCTTGAGCCTGTTCCAGGTGGGAGGGGATGGCGCTTCCGGCGCGGAACGGCTTCGCCTGCCCACGCACTCGATCACGGGATGGGCGGGGCGGACGGGTGACTTCTGGGAGCAGCTCAAGCAATGGGATCTCGAGGGTTACACGGTGGTGCTGCTGTGTCTGAACACGGGCGAACGGCGGCGGCTCCTGGAGTTGCTGGAGGAGCAGGGCTACCGGCCCGGCCAGGGCGCCTTCGACCTGCGCGTCGGGATTGGCCGTCTCAGCGCGGGTTTCACCTCGCCCGCCGACAAACTGGCCGTGCTGAGCGAGCGGGAGATGTTCGGCCGCCACTACATGCGCCGTTCGCGCAGCCGCTTCGAGGCGGGCACGGCTATCACCCAGTTCAGCGACCTCAAGTCCGGCGACTACATCGTCCATTCGGAACACGGTATCGGGCGCTACACGGGACTGCGTCGTTTCCCGGGGCGATCCTGCGATTTCATGACCCTCCAATATGCCGGGGGCGACACGATCTACGTGCCCGTGACCCACATCGACCACGTGCAGAAGTATTCCGGGGGCGACGGGGCCGTGCCGAAGATGGACCGCCTGGGCGGGGCCACGTGGAAAAAGAAGAAGGCCAAGGTAAAGAAGGCCGTGCGCGACATGACGGAGGAACTGGTGAAGCTCTACGCCACGCGCGAGACGCGGTCGGGCCATGCTTTCGCCAAGGACACGCCGTGGCAGGCGGAGTTCGAGGACGCCTTCGAATATGACGAAACGCCGGACCAGGATCGTGCCATCCGGGACACCAAACGCGACATGGAGTCGCCCCGGCCCATGGACCGGCTGCTCTGCGGCGACGTGGGTTACGGCAAGACGGAGGTGGCCCTGCGCGCGGCCTTCAAGGCGGTGATGGACGGCAAGCAGGTGGCGCTCCTCGCGCCGACGACGGTACTCACCCAACAGCACTATGCGACCTTCGTGGAGCGGATGGCGGGCTACCCCATCGCCATCGGCCTGCTGAACCGCTTCCGCGCGGCCGCCGACACGCGGGAAACCATCGAACGCCTGAAGACCGGCGAGATCGACGTGGTCATCGGCACCCACCGGCTCCTGTCCAAGGACGTGGACTTCAAGGATCTCGGACTGGTCATCATCGACGAGGAACAGCGTTTCGGCGTGGCCCACAAGGAGCGGCTCAAGCAACTGCGCACCCACGTGGACGTGCTCACCCTCACCGCCACGCCCATCCCGCGCACCCTCCACTTCTCCCTCATCGGCGTGCGCGACATGAGCACCATCAACACCGCGCCCAACGACCGAATCCCCATCCACACCTGTATCGAGGCGTGGGACGAGAACCTCATCAAGGAGGCCATCGAACGCGAACTCAGCCGCCAGGGACAGACCTTCTTCCTTCACAACCGGGTGCAGACCATCGACCGCGTGGCCGCCTTCGTCAACAAGCTCGTGCCCCGCGCCCGGGTCGGTGTCGGTCACGGTCAGATGCACAAGCACGAACTCGAAAAGGTCATGCTGGCCTTCATCAACAAGGAAATCGATGTTCTTGTCTGCACCACCATCATCGGGTCCGGCATCGACATCCCCAACGCCAACACCATCATCATCGACCGGGCCGACACCTTCGGCCTGAGCGAACTGTACCAGATCCGCGGGCGCGTGGGACGCTACAAGCACCGCGCCTTCGCCTACCTCCTCGTTCCCGGCGACAAGGCCCTCAGCGAAGAGGCCCAGCAACGCCTCAAGGCCCTGGAAGACTTCTCCTCCCTCGGCTCTGGCTTCCGCATCGCCATGCGCGACCTGGAGATTCGCGGCTGCGGCAACATCCTCGGCGCCGACCAGAGCGGCCATATCGCCACCGTCGGCTACGAGACCTACAAGGAACTCATCGCCGAAGCCGTCGCCGAACATCGCGGCGACACGGTCCGCCGCCGCAACCTGCCCCTCTTCGAGGTGGCCATCGAAGCCTTCATCCCCGACGAATACGTGGACGCCTCCCACCAGAAAATGACCCTCTACCGCCGCATTGCCGCCGTCCAGTCGGTGGACGAAGTGGACGAACTCCTGGATGAACTCAAAGACCGCTTCGGTCCGCCGCCCCGTCCCGTGCGCCGACTGCTCGACGTGATGCGCGTCCGCGCCCTCGCCGCCGAGACCGGCGTCCGCAGCCTTGGCGCGGGCAAGGGCGTGCTCAAGATCCAGTTTGAATCCAGCCGCGCCCTCACCCGCGCCATGGCCGCCGAACTCAGGCACACCTTCGGCGACGCCCTTCAGCTTGCCTGGCAAGACGCCCCCGCCATCCACTACCACTGTGATGGCGGTGCGGATGACCTGGTAAGCGAAGCCGGGGCCATTCTGAAAGCCCTGACGGAAGCATAAGTGGAATGGGGCCTGCAATCTCGCGTTCATTCGTTGAAACCGGGACCGTGGATCGCCCGGCTTCCGGTATTGTTGGGTAACGTTGGGAACGATAATGGCCCCGTCTTGGCGCAAGTTTGAGGAAACTTCGGGGCAGCGTGTACGATTACGCCATGATTGAGGTGCGTTGCTCACAATGCGGTCTCCGCATACAGGTTCCCGAAACGGTCCAGGGGAAGCAGGGGGTTTGTTTTAACTGCGGCCAACCCATGACCGTGCCCACCACGAATGCCACGGACAAGCACCGGGATCTTTCTTTTGAAGAAGGCGATCTCGTGGCGGATCGCTACACCATTGACAAGCCCGTGGGGAAGGGCGGCATGGGCGTGGTCTACCGTGCTCATGACACCCTGGTGGATGAAACGGTAGCCCTCAAATTCATGAACCCCAGGATGCTGCGGACCCAAAGCGGGCAACGTCTGTTCATCCAGGAAGCCCAGGTCGCCCGCCGTCTTCGCCATGAAAACATCGTGGCCGTCCATGACCTGAGTTGGACCAACGACGGCATCCTCTATCTTTCCATGGAGTTCATCGAGGGGCAGTCCCTGCGCGCCCTCCTGCGGCGGCAGCGGGCCGACCGCCGTTTCCTCGACACACGCGTCGCGGTTCGCTATATCCTCCAGGTGCTGGCCGCGCTCGAATACGCGCACCGCATGGTAATTCACCGCGACATCAAGCCCGAGAACGTTATGCTCCTCGCGGGCGAGCGGGTGAAGGTACTCGACTTCGGCCTGGCGAAAGCGGCCCACGAAGAGCTCTTAAGTGGCCATGAAGCGGCGAAGAAGCCCAAGCGCATGGTGGGCACCCTGGCCTATGCCGCGCCGGAACAGCGCAAACACCGTTCCGTTGACCAGCGTGCCGACATTTACGCGGTGGGCCTGCTCATGCATGAATTGCTGACCTTGCGCACGCCCATGGATGAACCGGTCACCGTGGCCGGTGTGCGCGATGACGTGGCCCCTTCCGTGATTGCCGTGCTCGACCGGGCGCTTGAAGAGGAAAAAGAATCCCGCTGGCCCTCGGCCCGTGACTACCGCCTGGCCCTTGAAGAGGCTTTCGAGCATTCCTACATGCGATCCATGGCCCATATGGATTCCCATATGGAGACGGGCAAACAGGCCTCCACCGAGGGCATGGTTTTCCTGGAAGGGGGCAGTTTCCTGATGGGAAACAATGCCATCCGCGAAGAACGCCCCGAGGAAGAGGTCTTTGTCGAACCCTTCTGGATCGACGCTCACCCCGTGACGATGGAGGAATACGGCAAGTTCCTGGCCGAGACCGGTCAGCCGGAACCGCGCCTGTGGCGCGATCCCCGCTACAATGGGCCGACCCAGCCCATTGTCGGGGTAAGCTGGGACGAGGCCCGGGCCTACGCCGCCTGGGCGGGAAAGCGTCTTCCCACCGAGGCGCAGTGGGAATACGCGGCCCGGGGGAAGGAAAACCGGCTCTACCCGTGGGGCAACCTGCCGCCCCACAGTACCTTGTGCAACTATGGCGACAACCTGGGCATGCCCTCCATGGTCAACATGCACGACGAGGGGCGCACCCCCGACGGCATCTACGATCTCGCGGGCAATGTCTTCGAGTGGACCCTGGATCCCTTTGTGCCCTACACGACGCTGCGCCACGCGACGGACCCCATCAACGCCCCTCGCCGCACGGTCCGTGGCGGTTGCTGGAGTTCGCCCGCGGAAGAGCTTCGTTGCACCCTGCGCCGGGGCCTTTTCCCCGAGTCCCGCCTGCCCACCGTGGGATTTCGATGTGTCGTGCCCGCCGCCACCTCCGGGGAGTGAGACCGAAGCACCCCGAGGGTTCAATTATTCCCCGTGAACGCCGTGAACTTTTTTCGCCCGTTTCCGGCGAAGTAGCCCATGAAACTCAGGAGGCCGTGCCACTTGGCCTTCACGTCGGACCAACTGTTGATGTTGCCGACCATGCGGGCTATTTGGGCGGGACGCAGGTAGAATTGCTTGAGCCCCGTGTCCACCAACTCGTCGATCTCCTCCTTGCTCATGGTGGGGAGATCGACGGTGGCGGCCTGCTCGAAGTCCTTGGTCACCCATTCGTTCCAGTCGCCCGGGATGAGGGCGCCCACGCTCTTGGCCCATTCGTAGTAGGCCGTGCCGGGATAGGCCATCACGCCGGTGAACTGGGCGGTGTCGATCTTGAGTTCCTGCGCCATCTTGATGGTCCGCAACGCGGTTTCCCGCGTCTCCTCGGGGCCGCCGATCATGAAGCAGCCGTGGATACGAAGGCGGGCCTTGCGGGCATTTTCGGCGAAGGTGTACATTTGATCGACCGTGGTGCCCTTGCGCACGTTGTTGAGGATTTTCTGATCGCCAAACTCGAAGCCGACGCAGAGCATGCGGCAGCCCGAACGTTTCATGAGGCGGAGGATCTCGAGATCGTTGAGGTCCACCCGCGCGTTGGCGCTCCAGGAGAGGCCGAGGTCGCGGGCGATGAGTTCCTCGCACAGCTCGACCAGGCGGTCGCGGGCGATGCGCATGGTGAGGGTGTCGTCCTCGAACATGATCTCCTTGAGGGCGGGAAAACGCCGTTTATCGTACTCCATTTCATCGACCACGTTCTTGATGCTTCGCGGGCGGAAGGTGTGGCCGTTCATCACTTGGGGAATCTGGCAGTAGGAACAGCGGTAGCGGCAGCCGCGGGCGGTAATGGCGGTGAGAAAAGGGAACAGTTTCGCCCCATCGCGGTAGTCCTCGAGATCCAGGTGATGCCACGCCGGAAAGGGAAGATCGTCCAGGTTCTCGATATAGGGCATGTCGGGATTCTCCACGTACCGGCCGCCATCGAGATAAGAGACCCCCCGGCAGTCCTTCACGGAAACCCCGTCGGCCAGATCGCGCAGTATGTAGTCAAACTCGTGCCGTGCCACGGCGTCCACCGCGCCGTTGGCCGCTCGCAGGGTCGATTCGGGCTCGGCGGACACATGGGGCCCCACGAGAACATGCAGCCCGCCCACGGCTTCCCGGCACAAACGGGCCGATTCAATATCGGCATAGATGCTCGGCGTGGTGGCTTGGTAGACGCACATATCCGGGCGGAAGGCGCGAAGATGGTTCTCGATCAAAACCGCCGTGGGCATGTTTTTGGCCTGGCTGTCGATAAACAGTAGTTCATGCCCCGCCGCTTCAAGAACGGCCACCGCCGTGGCGAGGTAATCGGGATGGCGCTGCACGCGGCCCCGCGAACGGGCGAACCATCGAGCGGACTTGGTGAAGTCCCTGCCAAACATGGGGTTGAGAACGGCTACACGCATGGTGTCACTCCGGCTATTACGCCACCATCACCGCCCGGGCGCCATCCGTCGCGCCCGTGTTGCCTGAGGCTCGTGGCTGTCTTGAGGGAGCGCATTATACCATGGAGCGTATTGCAATCCGTCTTTCCCGGGCACGGACGCACACGGACAAAGACGGACCAATGACCGGCGCTCACCGGCCGTGTTTGTCCGTGTACCTCAAGTCCCGCGTCCGCTTTCCATCAGCCGACGGTGGCGGGCGAGAAAGGATTCCACGAAGGGCGTGGCCGGGTGGTGAAGCACTTCGCCGGGCGTGCCGACCTGGTGGCAGACCCCTTCCTGGAACACCGCCACGCGGTCGGCGAGGGCGATGGCCTCTTCCTGGTCGTGGGTGACGTAGATGGCGGTGATGCGGAGGCGGGCCTGCAACTCGGCAAGCTGTTCCCGCGTGGCGTGACGCAGTTCGGCGTCGAGGTTGCTGAGCGGCTCGTCCAGCAGGAGAATGTCCGGGTGAACCGCCAGCGCCCGCGCCAGGGCTACCCGCTGTTGCTGTCCCCCGCTCAGCTCGGTCACGGGCCGCCGGGCCAACCCGTCGAGTTGCACATAGCCGAGCGCCTCTTCGACGCGCGCGGTGATGCCGGCCTTGGGCATCTTCCGGGCGCGTAAGCCAAAGGCGACGTTCTCGAAGACATTCATGTGGGGGAAGAGCGCGTAGCTCTGAAAAACCATGGCCGCCTTGCGCTGTTCCGGCGCGAGGGCGGTGACATCACGGTCGTCGAAATAGACCCGGCCCGCGTCGGGCGCCTCCAGTCCGGCGATGGTGCGCAGGGTGGTGGTTTTGCCGCAACCGCTCGGACCGAGGAGGGCGAAGAACTCACCGTCGGCGATGTGGCAGGAGAAATTCTTCACCCCGCCGCCCTCGGGGTAGACACGGGTGATACCTTCAAGCCGGACACTGCTCATGGGCGCGAACGTCCCGCGGCCCGAACCTCTCGTTCCCATCGCCCACACCATTCCTTTTCCTTGGCGGCGAAGCGATTCCAGTCGATGTCCATGGGCGTGAAATCCTGCTCCGTCAACTCCGCGGGGAGCCTGGTCCGGTCCATGTCGTGACGGGCGGGCAGCTTGGCATAGGCCTGCGCCTGGTGAATCAGCGCGGATTGAGTGGTAACAAACTCATAGAATTCCCTGGCCCGTTCGGGATGGGGCGCGCCCTCGACGATGGCGATGCCCTCGGTCACGACCGGGGTCGGGCTGGGGATATGGTAGCCGAAGGGAAAACCGTTGCGGTCGCGCTGCAACACCACGTCGGGCATGAGCCACACACTGACGTGGTCGTCGTTTTTCTTCAGGTGGTCGAAGAGGAGGTTGGGGCTTTCCAGGTAGTCGCTCGTGGCCGCATCGAGCTTCCGCAGCCAGGCGATGCCTTCATCCTCCGATGGCGCCCGGTCGATCATGGCGCAGATGAAGGTGCGCATGGTGCCGGAAACGAGGGGTTCCCGAATACTGACCAAACCCTTCCACTTTGGCTCCAGGAGTTCATCCCAGGATTGGGGAACCTCCGCCGGCGAGTAACGGCGCGTGTTGTACATGATGCACAGGGGCGAGCGGTGGGTCGCGTACCACCGGTCCTGCCCGTCCTTGAAGGCAGGCCCCACCTTATCGGCCCAGGTGGGCCGGTATGGCGCGAGCAACCCTTCCCGCGCCGCCTGGGCGAACATGGTGGAAGGCGCGCCCCACCAGACATCGGCGGCGGGACGGTTCCGCTCGGCGCGGACCCGGCTCAGCACTTCCTTCGAACCCATGTCCAGCCATTGCACATCCACGCCGGGATGGGCCGCTTCAAAGAGCTTTTCGTAATCGCCCAACACGTCCTTGCCGTGGGGGCTGTAAACAACCACGACATCCTTGGCCCCGCAACCGGCGAGGAGCATGAAAAGAAAAGGGACGCAATATCGCATTGCTGAACTCCCATGGTGGCGCGACATTTGCACACAACGCATCGGCAAGCTATGGTATCACAACGGAGAGAGTCAGTCGGATCGGCCGAATATCACAGGCAATCCTTTTAACAAAAAGGTGGAATACCATGATGAACAGGCGGACGTTCTTGGGAAGTTTGGGCATGGGTGCGTTGTGGGCGGCAGGGGGTGGTGGCGCCGCGCCGCGCACGGCGGGCAAACCGCCCAATATCCTGTTCATCTTCACCGACGACCAGTCGTATGAGACCATCCATGCCATGGGCTTCGACGAAGTATACACGCCGAACCTGGACCGGCTGGTCCGGCGGGGTACCAGCTTTACCCACGCCTACAACCAGGGCGGGTGGCATGGGGCGCTTTCCGTGGCCAGCCGCACCATGATGCTTACGGGGCGTTTCCTCTGGAATGCCGGGGCCGCCGAAAAGCGGCTGGACGCGGAGCGGGACGCGGGCCGCCTCTGGCCCCAGTACCTGCGCGAAGCGGGATACGAAACGTATTTCACGGGGAAATGGCATATTGAGACGGACCCGAAACCACTCTTCGATTATACGGCGACGATTCGACCGGGGGAATGCCGCCTTCCCTGCCGAACCAGGTGCCGGAAGCCTATCACCGGCCCAAGGCCGATGGAAGCGATCCCTGGGACCCGACGGACCCAAAGTTCGGGGGGCACTGGTCGGGGGGGAAACATTGGAGCGAGGCATTGGCGGACGATGCGGAAATGCTGCTCAGGCAGGCGGCGGACCGCGACAAGCCTTTCTTCATGTACCTGGCCTTCAACGCGCCCCACGACCCGCGCCAGAGCCCGGGGGAATACATCAACCGCTACGCTTTGAATGATATCCGGCTCCCGGCCAACTTTCAGCCGGACCACCCCAACCGGGAGGCCATCGGTTGTACCGAGGCCACCCGGGATGAAGCCCTGGCACCGATCCCGCGCACGGAGCACGCGGTCCGTACCCATCGCCGGGAGTACTTCGCCATCATTTCCCACCTCGACGCGCAGATCGGGCGCATCCTGGCGGCGCTGGATGAAACGGGCAAGGCGGAAAACACCGTCGTTTTCTTCACCTCCGACCAGGGCCTGGCCGTGGGGCATCACGGCCTCATGGGGAAGCAGAACCTTTACGACCACAGCGTGCGGGTTCCCTTCACGGTGGCGGGGCCGGGTATTGCGAAAGATCGGCGCGTCACGACGCCCATTTACCTGCAGGATATCATGCCCACCACGCTGGAACTGGCAGGCGTGCCTGTCCCGGAGCAGGTGCAATTCAAGAGCCTCCTGCCGCTGCTCCGAGGCGAGCGGATCCGGCAGTACGATGCCATCTACGGTGCGTACATGAACCTGCAACGCATGGTTTGCGCCAACGGTTTCAAGCTCATCTACTATCCCCCGCTGGATCAGCGGGTGCTCTTTGATCTCAACAACGATCCGGAGGAGATGCACGATCTCTCGGAAGACCCGGCCCATGCGGAACGAATGGCGGACCTGTGGCGAAAGCTCCTGGCGTTACAGGACGAAATGGGCGATACGTTAGCCCTGGCCTGACGGGCGATGCCGCAGGAGGGCGCGAACCAGGCGCGAATAGATGAGGAAGGAGTCCCGCACCCTGCGGAAGTGGGAGGAGGTGTTCCCTGTCTCGTAGATGGTGCGGATGGGCACGGGGACAATGTGGAATCCGCCACGCACGGCGAAAACGATCATCTCCATTTCCGTTTCATAGCGCCCGCCGCGCACGGAGGCGAGCACGGCTTCGGCAAAAGGGCGCGAGAGCATCCGGAAGCCCGATTGCGTGTCGGGGAGGCGATGCCCCAGGAGCCGGCCCGATACGGCCACGGTGATCCGGTTTCCCAGGCGGCTGCGCCAGGGAACGTCGCCGTCGAAAACGCGCGACCCGATGACGAGATCGGCTTGTTCCCGCGACAAGGTTTCGTACAGCGCGGGGATCTCGGCGGGATCGTGCTGTCCGTCCGCGTCGAGAAGACAAACGGCGCCGGTCTCTTCCGCCTCCAAGGCGGCGGCGATGCCCATCAACAGAGCGTGTCCTTTGCCCCGATTGGTCTCCAGGCGGACGACCTTCGCCCCCAAGGCCTCCAGGCCGTCCGCCGCACCGTCGGAACTGCCGTCATCGACGACGATCACCCGTTGCACACGGGGAAGAGCGGCTTCCACCACGGGCCGAAGGCGCGCACCGGCGTTATAGCAGGGGATGATCGCGGTGAGACCCTTCGGCGGTGAGTCGAGGCTCGTTTCGTCGTGCTCCATACCAACAGTTACACCGGCTGTGGCCCGTGCGTTACTCGAAAAGCGCTGGAACGGCGGGGTTCAATGGCTTCGGGCCAGCCGGATATGATCTTCGTCGAAGTAGGCCAACGGATTCAATGCCCGTCCGTCGCGGCGTATCTCAAGGTGGAGGTGGGGACCGGTGGAACGGCCGGATGAGCCGCTGAGGGCAATGGTATCGCCGGGATTCACGTACTCACCCGCCCTCACAAGGGTTTTCGAGGTGTGGCCGTAAACGGATTCGATTCCCTCGCCGTGGCGAACGATGACAACACGGCCATAACCGGGCTTCCAGCCGCTGAAAACAACTTCGCCCGCGCCGACGGGATGAACCGTGGTGCCGGTGGGTACGGCCAAATCGATGCCATGGTGGAAGCGCATACCGCCCGTGAAGGGGTCGCGCCGGTAACCATAGGGTGACGTGAGCCTGGCTTCCATGCCAAGGACACCGCTCCAGGGTTCGGCTTGCCGGTTCGCAGCGGTGGCCGGGACATTGGACGGGATTTCACGGTCCAGGACACGGGCGATTGCCGTGCGGACCCGATTGGATTCGGTAAAATCGTCTGCACGAGGCCGGACGGCCGTCCCCGGCACCCTGCCGCCCTTTCCCTCAAAGGCGCTCCGGGCGGAACCGTCCGTTCTATCCAGGATGGAAAGGTCTATGCGTTGGCCGGGATAGATCAGGTCGGGATCCTGGATGCCGTTGGCTGCGGCGACACGCTTTAGTCCGTCCAAAACGGCCCGGTTGTTTACCTCGCGGCCTTGAGCACGAAGGTGCTCCCGCACAATGCGGGTGAGAAAATCGCCCCGCTTCACGGTATAAGCGGCGGCCGCCGCCGGGGGATCACGGTGCTCCGGCACGGCTTCCGCCAGGGCCCGGGGAAAATCGGGCGCGGCGAATCGGTTGCGAACCACGTGAATGGCACGGCTTCGAATGACCTGCGACACCTGCGGCAGCACGATCAACGCTTCCAGATTCATCGGCATTTTCCTCCATGGCGCCTGGTACCCGAAGCGGCGAAGCGCCAGCCCGTGTTATTCGCGATATGACGGCATGCCCGGAAGATCATCACGGTTTTCCGAATGCTCCATCCAAGAATGTGCTTAAGAAGTCCACACGGGGCATCGACCGTTTTCCCCATTCTTCAAGTACCGTCATGGACATTTTGTACAGTCTGCCCAACCCGGCGTAGCCGGAACCGGGAATCACAACCGCCGTCCGTACCACGACCCACCGCCACCCCCGCCAAAACGGGGTTCCATGACAGGGGCAATCCCTTGACCTTTCCCGTGTTCGCGGGAATGACGGAGGGTGGGCAAACACCTTTTCGCGATCATTTGTACAGAACTTCATGGGTCAAGGACCAACACGCTCCAAGCAGAGCAATGCCCGTGCCATTGCGGTCCTATCCCGGCCAGCCGCTGTTTTCGGCGTCCCCGGGAAACCAGGAGCACTTTTCCCGCCGGCTTTCATGCAGGATTTTCCCCCCGGCGCGGACATTCTTGCAGGTACCCGGCGGTTCCCGAGATATTATTGATCCAGCCCGGGGGGGAATCCAGGGGAATTCGAAAAGCAGCATGCGAATAAAGTACTCTCAGACCCCGACGAACTGGAAAGCAACGCTATGCATGAAGCGCATCCCGCACGGAATGTCTTGCTGGCCTTCAAGGACGGACTCGTCAAGCCTTCTCTTCCCGCGTTATCGGGCACCGTGCTTGTTTGCGTGTTGGCCTTCACGGTTTGCGTGTTTCTTTTGACCCCTCAATTCCTGGGACGGCATGGTCTTGGTTACCTGGTCGAAAACGCCGATGACAGCTATGGCTACCTGACGACACAGATTCTTTCCATGGCCACGGAGACCGAGTTGCCCGAGGCCGTGGTACTGCTTGGTGCATCGGCGATGCGCGAGAGCCTGTCCTTCCCCCTGCTGGCCGCCCAAATCCAGCATACGGGCCGCAAAAAGGTGAAATTGATCCCCATGTTGGCCGAGGGCCTCACCGACTGGGAGATGGCTGCCATCACCTGCACACTGGGCTCCAAGATGCGTGGCGTGGTCATTATCGAGGTTGCGCCCGGCCATTTCGCGCGGTCGCTTGACTGGATCCCCGGCCTTGCACGCCAACCACGCATCCTGTTCGGAAACGGGTGCCTTGATGAACAACTCCGGGCGTCGGGCGCCGTCGTTCCAGACCGGTTGGGCAATCTGTTTCTGGATAATTATAGGTTTTTTTTCAGTCGCCCCGCCGCCCTTCTTAACCTTATTGCCGGACCTCGGGAGGTCCGGTACAACCGGTCTCAGAACTGGCGGACAATACGTGGCAAGGCCCTTGACCTTGGTATTCATCAGCGGTTGGCCTGGGTACAAGACTACCGGAACCTTCGGGAAACACACCTTGGCGTGTTTCGCCGAATGCTGGGGGCGTTAGCCGGGGATCGGGTTTCCATGGTCCTGTTGGAGGCTCCCCGAAATCCCCTGTGCGATGAGGTGGGGAGGCGTGATCCCGTATATCTGGAGGCTAAAGCGCTCTATGAGAAGGATGTGCTCGAATTGACATCGGCCTTTGGCGCCGAATACTGGCGGTTGGATTCACGGGCACGCTTGTCGCCCGGGGACTTTGCCGACTCGGCGCACCTCCAGAACAGGGCCGCCATTGAACGGTACACGGGCCTTCTTGCCCAAGAAGTATCCCGGTTGCTGAAGGCACGCGAGGAAAGGTGACATCCCTTGATACAACCAAGACACGCTAAATGGGCGGGTATGACCTTGCAGGCCATTGTGATGGGACTGGCGCTTTTTTTCGCCATAGGCCGGTTGCTGGGCGCCAATGCCGCCGAGCGGCTGTTCCGTTATCAGGCCTTTTAGGCTTCTCATGAATGGGGCAGGCGGCGTTGTGTGCCGGCCCCGCTTCGAGGTCTACCCGCTTTGATTCAATCACCCACATTCTGGATTCTGACGGCGGTTTCCGTGCCGCTGTTTTGGTCCCTGCCAAGCCGCTTTCGGCCCGGATTCCTGGCCTTGCTTTCCTTCGGATACCTGGCGAGTCTCGCGGGTTGGCATCTTGTGGCATTCCTGCTCATCTCCCTTGTTGTTTACTTCGTTGGCCCCGTCTCGATGCGGCCGGCGGCATCGGCGCGGTGGGTGACCGCCAGCCTTATCTTGACGGTATGTGCTTACCTGGCCTACTTCAAGTATGTGCCCGGGCTCCTCGCTTCCCTATCGGAAACGTCGCCAACGACGCGGGTGCTTGTTCCACTGGGAATCAGCTATTTTTCGTTCAAACTACTGCACTACGTGATCGAGTTGTCCCGCGGCGAATTGTCCGGCCATCGGCTCCAGGATTTTCTTTGTTACGTTTTTCTCTTCCCCATATTCACCGCGGGCCCCATAGAACGTTTCGATCATTACCTGGCTTCCCGGGAAACGCGGTGGCGGCTGGACACAACGGTGGAAGGCCTCACGCGCGTTGTTCACGGCCTGGTAAAGCAGATGGTGATCAATGGTCTCATCCTCTCGCCGGCGCTTGGAAAATCGAGCGACGTTGGTCATGTCCTTGACGCCCTGGAATTTGCCCCCTTCTACAAAGTGTGGGGCTATATCGTTCTGACTTATCTGACGATTTACGTTGATTTCAGCGCCTATTCCGACATTGCCATCGGTATAAGCCGCCTCTACGGTATCCGCATCATGGAGAACTTCCGTTTTCCCCTTTTCGCGGTCAACACCGCTGAGTACTGGAAACGGTGGCACATTTCACTCTCGAATTGGTGCCAAACCTATGTATACATTCCCATGATCGGTGTTACCCGGAATCCCTATCTGGCGGCGTACTCGTCTTTCTTGGTTATGGGGATTTGGCATGCGGCAACGCTCGGGCGCGTCTGCTGGGGGCTGTACCAGGCCACGGGGGTCATCATCTACATGGCATGGTCACGCCACGCGCGGCGAAAACGCTGGTGCCTGCCCAAAGGGCCGTTGTGGCGTTGCCTGTCCTCGCTGGTCACGCTGGCCTACATCATGCCGAGCGTGAGTTTTCTCGTCATTGAGTACCGCTATGGCACGTATCAGGCATTCAGGATTCTCTTTAAGTTAATGGGGGTTGACTTGCCTTCGGGCACGTTGTAGCCTTGGGCGAAACAGACTGCGGGGCAAAAGGAAGGATCATCCGGCATGCGTGTTGTATACACGGTCCACGATACGCTCATGTCGCAACTTCCGGAAGCGGGCGCGCGGACAGCCCTGGTGCATGGCACCGAGCGGGTTACCTACGATGAACTGCATGGACGGGTGAACGGCGCGGCGGTGTGGCTCCAGGCGCGGGGGGTACGCAGGGGGGACCGGGTTGCCATCCACCTGCGGAAATCGGTCGAAGAGGTCGTCGCAACCTTCGCCGTTGCCAAGATTGGCGCCGTTTTTGTCAACATCAGCCCGCAACGTACTACGCGGCAATTGCGTTACATTGTCGACGATTGTCAGTGCGAAATCCTGTTCACCGACACACGCCGTGCGATTCAGATTGCCGGAGAGGGTTGGCTCGACCGGTTTCGACACGTTGTCACGCCGGCACCCATCGAGGGTGAACCGAACGTCGTTCCATGGGATACATTGCCCCGGGAAGGTGAAGGCGCCGGCCACCCGCGCCCGATCGATCAGGATCTCGCGGCGTTGCTCTACACCTCCGGGTCGACCGGCATGCCCAAGGGCGTCATGATTACCCATGCAAACCTCGTGGACGGCACGCGCCGGGTGGCCCAGTATCTCGAGAACACGTCCGATGATCGCATCCTTGGCCTGGTGCCGTTGAGTGCTCCGTGGGGCGTGATTCAACTGACCACCATGTTCCTGGTGGGGGGGGCGGTGGTGTTGCAGCCCACCCCCTTTCCCGCGGAGATTCTCCGCACGCTCAAGGCTCACGATGTCACCGGGATGGCGGCCTTCCCCGAGACCTGGATCGACATGGTCCAACTGCTCGAGGCCAAGCCCACCCCGCTGCCCTCGCTCCGGTATATCACCAGCTCCGGAGGCAAAATCCCCGACGCCACGCTGAGGGCTTTGCCCAGGGTTTTCCCGGAGACCGGCATTGTGCTGACCTATGGCCTTACCGAGGCATTTCGTTCGACCTACCTCCCTCCCGAAGCGTATCACCGGAAAGCGGGCTCTCTTGGAAAACCGTGTCCCAACGTGGATGTTTTCCTGATTGGATCCGACGGCCATATTTGTGGCCCGGGCGAGCAGGGGGAACTCATCCATCGCGGCACACTCGTGACCAAGGGCTACTGGAACCGGCCCGAGGCGACGGCGGAAAAGATCCGTTCCTGCGAGCCCTTGCGCTATCTCATCGGCGATGAAAAAGTTCATTACAGCGGCGATATTGTACGCATGGATGAAGAGGGCTATCTCTGGTTCGTGGGCCGCGTGGAGGCCATGATAAAATGCAGCGGCTACCGGATCAGCCCCACGGAAGTGGAGGAAATCATTTACGAGAGCGGTCTTGAGGGAAATGCCGTCGCTTTTGGCGTGCCCGACCCACGCCTGGGTGAAGTGGTTCACGTGGCCGTCCGGTCGGAGGGTCCGCCCGTGGACCCGGATGCCATTATGCAGTACTGCCGGAAGCATATGCCCGCGTACATGTTTCCCCGCAAGCTGCATGTTTGGGATGAAGCCATGCCACGGGCGGCCACGGGAAAAGTGGATCGTCTTCAGGTTATCCATCGTTCTCTTGCCAGGGATTCATGAGAGCGGACCCCGCACCGCTCCCGGAGGAGTTATCTTGCTAAGCACACGCGCCCTGATCGACTTTCTCGTGGAGCACTGTGGCCTTTCCGAGGAGGAGCTTGCCCCGGACACCTCCCTTTTCCAGGAAGGTCTGCTGGACTCCTTCAGCATGGTCGATCTGATTGAGTTTATCGAAAGGTCCGCGGACATTCGGCTCAAGCCCACCGAGGTGAGCCTCAACAATCTCGACACCATGGAGCGCATCCGGCGATTCGTGGAAAGCAAGGTGGGGACCTGAGTCCAAGCGAGTGGGACGAGGAGAAACGCATGCGGAACACCGAAGCCCCAACGTTCCGGGTTGGCCCCAAGCTGTCCGCGGCGTTGGGGGCGCTCGCCCTACTCTACCTGCTCCTGATGTTGGCGCGGATCGCCCTGAACCCCGAAGGCGGCCAAGTCAACTTCCGAATGTACTACTGGACTGCCATGGCCCACGCCCAAGGGGAGAATCCATACGATCCCGCCGCCGTCGCCCAAGTCGCCAACGTTTCTTTCATGCGTCCCTTCCTCTATCCCCCTTTCTGGTTGTCCATTTTCCGCGTTTTTACGTACTTGGACTACACCGCCGCCGCCACGGCTTATGCCGGTTTGAAAGCATGCGCCCTCGCGGGCCTGATGACCCTGTGGACCCGCGCATTCCTCCGCGCCCGTTTCGACGGCCTCTTTCTCCTTCTTTGCCTTATCGGCTTCAACTACGCCCTCACCTTCGACCTCGAATCGGGCAACATCAGCCTGTTCGCCGTCCTGGGCCTTTGGTTCGCCTTCTGGTGTTACCGCGAGGAAAAGTGGGGCCTTTTCCTCGCGATCACCCTCCTCGTCGCCTCCATCAAGCTGACCCCCCTTTTCTTTCTGGTCCTTCTCCTGCCCGTCCGGCGCTCGGTCAACTGGCTCCGGCTCATCCTCGTCGCCCTGCCCTTCCTGCTGGTTACTGCGTTGGGCGTCGTCTTTAACCCGTCGCTCTGGCGCGCCTACCTGGGAAGCCTCCGTCACGTTCCCGGCGTTCCCGCGGGAAGCGCATCGGCCGGCCCCGTCAACTTCGTCTCTTCCCTGGGCGCCATTCAAGGCACGCTCGGGGCATTGCAGGCGGAAACGGGAATCCACGTTCCCCCCGGGATTCCCAAGCTGCTCTACATCGCTTTCGCCATGACCGTACTTCTCCTCCTCACGTGGTCCGTCGTCCGGCGCCGTGGTGCATTCGGCGCACAGTGGCGGCAGGACACGGTTGTCCTGGCCGTGCTGAGTTACCTCCTTCTACTCCCCCGTGTCAATCTCTACGAATACGTCCTCGCATTGCTACCCGCCTACCTCGTGGCAAGCCGCGTTGCCGCCGTCGATGGAAGGCTTGTCCTCATTCTCCTGCTGGGCATATCCCCCATCCCTATTCGTCCCTTCGGCTTTGATTTCCTCGTCACGAGCCTGTCCCACTACTACCCGTGCATTCTCGTGGCCGGACTTTTTCTCGTGATGCTTGCCGGCCCCAAGAGTTCCGGTGACACCCGTCTTGCGGGGGACGAACAACCCCCCGGATAGCGCGCGGCGACCATGGGGGCGGGTTCGGCCGCGGAGTCAATCCGTGTCAATTATCAGGAAAGGGGAAAAACGCTTCCTTTTCCTGGAATCGAAAAAAAGGGCGCGTTTCCTTTCGGGAACGCGCCCTTGTGGTCGCTTGGCGGAAATCAGTCTCCTTCGGCCTTCGATTTTTCGTAGGCGGCGATGATCTCCTTGGCCACGTGATCGGGCACTTGCGCGTAGTGGTCGAATTCCATTTCAAAACTGCCCCGGTCCTGGGTCATGCTGCGCAGGTCGGTGGAGTAGCGCAATACCTCGGCTTCCGGCACGTGGGCGCTGATTACCTGCTTGCCACCGCCGATGTTGTCCATCCCGAGAATGCGGCCGCGCCGGGAGGTCAGGTCGCCGTTGATGTCGCCCATGAACTCCTCGGGCACCGTGACGGCGATTTTCACGATGGGTTCAAGCAAACAGGGCTGTGCTTCCTTGACGCCTTTCCGGATGGCCATGGAGGCGGCAATCTTGAAGGCCATTTCCGATGAGTCCACGTTGTGGTACGAACCATAGAAAAGCTCGACTTTCACATCCACCACGGGATTGCCGGAGATGACGCCCTTCCGCAGTGCATCCTGACAGCCCTTGTCCACGTGGGGAATGTATTGTTTGGGAACGACGCCGCCCACGATGGCGTCGATAAACTCATAGCCTGCGCCGCGCTCGTTGGGCGAAAGGCGAATCTGCACATCGCCGTATTGGCCATGACCGCCCGTCTGTTTCTTGTGTTTCCCCTGAACCTCGGCCTTGCCGCGAATGGTTTCACGGTAAGCGACCTTGGGGACCTGCGTGTCCGCTTCGACGTGGTATTTGTTTCTCATCCGGTCGAGGAGGATATTGAGTTGCATGTCGCCCACGCCGCGGATGACATGTTCTCCCGTGTTTTCGTCGCGGTAGTGCTCGAAGGTCGGGTCTTCTTCCGCGAGACGATGGAGCGCTTCCCCGATCTTGTCCTCGTCGGAGCGCGATTTGGGCACAATGGCCAGCTTGACCATGCGCGAAGGAAGCTCAATCTCCGGCAGCAACACATCGACGCCCGGGTCGGCGATGGTGTTTCCAAAATGGGTGTTCTTCAGCTTCGTCATCGCCGCGAGGTCGCCGGGGCCCACCTCGTTGACCTGTTTCTGATCCTTTCCGAGCACGAGGAAAATCTTGCCGGTTCTTTCCTTCGAGTCGGTGCTGACATTATGGAATTCCGAATCGGCCTTCAGGGTGCCGGTAAGAACGCGGAAAAGCGTGAGCTGACCCACGAAAGGATCGACGATGGATCGGAATACCTGGCCGACGAAGGGTTCGTCGGGGCCGACCTTCAATTCGACCTCCTCGCCGCCGGAAGTTTTGGCCACTACTTTCCGGTCGAGGGGGCTGGGAAAGTTGCCCGCGATGACTGCGACGAGTTCTTTCAGACCAATCCCCTTGGCGGCGCTGCCGGCGAGAATGGGGACGATGTTACCGCTGGTGATCCCGCTCTGGAGGCCCTTTGCGAATTCTTCGGGCGTCAGCTCGGCTGTTTCCAGGTACTTTTCGAGCAACGCGTCATCAGCCTCCGCCACGGCCTCGACCATTTGCTCTTTCAGGGCTTCCACGGTATCCGCAATGGCCGAGGTGTCCCCGTCAACGATGTTGATCGCCGCCGACAGGTTCGCCTGATCACCCACGGGCACCACGAGTGGCACACAGTTTGAACCATAGGTATTTCGGAGGCTTTCGACGATCTCTTCGAAATTGGTGTTTTCCCGGTCGAGCTTGTTGACGAAGAAGGCCCGGGGAACCCCGTAGCGCTCGGCGTACTTCCAGGCATTGTCCGTGCCCACGGCAATGCCCGCAGAAGCATCCACCACGATTACCATGCCGTCCACCAACGCACTCGACGCCGCCACTTCGCCGAGGAAATCGGAATAACCCGGATGGTCGACAAGGTGGATGCGCGAACCGTCCTGTTCGAAGTGGGCCAGGCTCATCGTGATGGTGTGCTGACGGTCCCGCTCTTCATCCAGGTAATCACAAACCGTGTTTTTTTCTTCAATGGTGCCCAGCCGGCTGGTTACGCCCGCATCGTGCAGAATATGCTCGATGATGGTTGTCTTGCCGACGCCACCGTGACCCACAATGCCAACGTTACGTACCTTTGCCGGATCGATTTTTGCCATCAAGAAACCCTCCGCTCCCGATGCACGAGTTAAACGGACGGCGCTTCCCCGCGCAAACATGGGTGTGATAAGTGTAAAAACAGGAAACCAGAAGCCACAGTATACTTTCCACAGCCGCCATACTCAAGCTTGCGAAACTGGCCCGCGAACCCGCGTTGTCGGTCCGCGACCGGGAACGGGGAGGCGCAAAGCACCGGGCTGTGCTATGCTAACCGGTATGGGGAAAACATATCCTCGATGATGAGAAGAACCATGGCATACAAAAGAAAGCTGTCCTGTTACGGGCTGATCGCGGTTCAACTGGTGCTGTGCATGTCCGCCGCCCGGGCAGGCGTTGCGTTGCGCCGTCCCATCGCCGCGGGTCCCATGTATCCGGCGGATCCCGCGGCGCTCGTGGCGTCCATGGACCGGTTGTTTGACGAGGCCGATCCGCCCGCCCCCCTGCCGGGACGCCTGGTGGCGTGTATCGTTCCCCATGATCCCTACGGACTGTCCGGGCGTGTGGCGGCCGCGGCGTTTAAGGAGATTCATCCCGGCGAATTCGACAAAGTGCTTGTGCTGGGCGTTTGCCACAAGAATATTATTGAAGGGTGCTCCGTCGCGTCGGTCCGGGCATACCTGACCCCCCTGGGCCCCGTTCCCATGGCCGGGCGAAAGCTGGAGCGGCTCTGTCGGTCGCCCCTGATCCGGGCCCGGGGACTCCGCTATAAGCCCAACAGTTTTCTCCGTTCGGAAGCACGCATGCCGCTGCATGAAATCGAGTACAGCATCGAGGTGGTGCTGCCGTTTCTGCAGCGGAAACTGGGCCGTTTTTCCTTGCTTCCCATACTGGTGGGAGATCTTAACCAGTCCGTTTCGGGGAAGGGCGGGTTTGGGGAATCAACCGTCAACAAGAATCGTGCGAACGTCGCGCTTCGGGCCATGGGGGAGACGATCCGCCCCGTCATTGACGACCGGACGCTCATCGTGGTAAGCACCAATCTGACCCATTACGGTAATGCGTTCAGCTTCCGTCCCAGGGCGATGTCGGGCGATGTTATGGGCGCGATTGAAGCGCTCGACAAGGAAGCCATCCGGCTGATTCTCGCCAAGGATGAGTCCGGGTTCGCTGCCTACCTGAAACGCACGGGCAATCCCATCTGTGGCGCCACCGCGTTGAAGCTCCTCTTTGAACTGCTTCCGGCGACCGCCCGCGGCCAGCTTCTCGATTATGACACCTCGGCCGGCAAACTCAAGGGGGTGCTGAAAGAGGATACGGTGGTCCAGTCCATCAGCTATGGTGCCATCAACTTCTATGTTCCCCCGGTAGCCTCCGCCCCCCCTCGAACCGGTCCCACGCCCACGCTGACCCAGGAAGCCCTGGACGCCTGGGAAACCGGCCGCGCGGAACGGAAGGCCGCCGAGTCTCGGCGGCCAAAGGCCTTCACCCTGCGGCTTGTCGGGAAGCACGAGGGCAAGACACCGGCCGGGGACGTGTGGATTTCCCAGGGGGAAAAGCCCCCATCGATCACTTCCCCGGAGCCCACGGCGGAGGATGCGGCAGGGGATACGTCCAGCCCCCCCCGCACAACTGAAAGCCGGCCCACTACCATTCGCATCAAGGGAGGCAAGACGACCGTTCTGCCGGGCGGACAGGCACCTTCGTCCGGACAAGAGAAAGCCCATGAGTGACTATCTGTCGGAAGCCGAAACAAGAACCCTGCTCCGTATCGCCCGTGACAGCCTCGAAGGGTATGTTCGCGAGGGCCGGCGCGTTGACGTGGAGGATTATCCTTTGACGGCCCCGCTTCGGGAACCCCACGGAGCCTTCGTGACGTTGCGCAGCCACGGAGCACTGCGGGGCTGCATCGGATATACCAAGTCCCTCGAATCTCTCGCCCTGGCGGTGCGCGACAATGCCATCAACGCCGCCACTCGGGATCCGCGTTTTGAGCCCGTGAAGGTCGAGGAACTTCCCGGCGTCTCCATTGAGATATCCGCCCTTTGCCCCGGCGAGGAACCCGGCTCCCCCTTTATTCAGGTGAATCATGTCTCCGAGATCGTGATTGGCCGGGATGGCCTTTATCTTGACTGCGCCACGGGCCGGGGCGGTTTGCTCCTTCCCCAGGTGCCCGTGGAGCAACAGTGGGACCTGGACCAGTATCTTGAAGGCATCTGCCGCAAAGCCGGCGTACCCGAAGGCGCCTGGCGTGATCCGGGAAACAGGCTTTACCGCTTTTCAGCGCAGGTCTTCTCGGAAACCGGGGAGCATGCCTGATCCGGGCGAAGCCTATGAAACTCGTGAACGGTTGCGACAAACTGTAACCGTTTTGGGGCGCCTTGGAGGTACGTTTGGTGGCCCCGTCTCCTATTATGGCACAGCCGCCCACTGTGGGCCTGGGCCCACCATGCTTAAACCCATTCCCCCGCCCCAGGGACAAAGCCATTGAGAGCTCTTGGATGTTCGTAGTGCGGTACAGTACAAGACGGGCCGGGGTAAACACCCCGGCCCGTCTGCGTGCAGGCATGCTCGATTGGACTAGAAAAGGGAGGTAAGCGCCGCGAAGACGCGCGTCACGGGGAACTTGCTCGGGAATTTTTGAAACTCGACGTGACCGTCCATGTAGAGGACATTCGCGCCACCGGGAACATGGTTGAAATCGGAGGTGACGGTACTCACCAGATCAAACATGACGGGAATGGTGGTCTGGGCCTGGGTGGAGGCCGCAGGGTTGTTGATGTCCGTGATGAAGAAGCGCTCCACGCCGTCTTTCAGGCGGGGGATGGTGCTGGCGCCTTGCACCTGGATATCCGTGTTGTAGTCACTTACGCCCGCGGCAACCCGGGCCACAGCCGTCTGGAGGGCGACTATGAAGGGCAAGCTGATGGACGTGCCGTCCAGGTACGCCAGCGTATTGGCGCGCTGTTCATTTTCATTCGCGCCTGCCACCAGGTAATCCTGTCCGGGCTGGCCGGAAAGTGCCCAACCGAGATACATGTAGGACTGGGCCGTGAGCGTACAGGGATCGAACTGCTGCCGGTCGTTTTGCAGCGCTACCTGGTCATACCAGATGCCGCCATCGACGATGCCCGCGTCACCATCCTGGTCGGAGGGGCAGGCCAAAACGTTAAGATCGGTCAGGTACTCCGGATAAACGGAAGGACCATCAAAAATGAACTCGGCGTCGCCGCCGGACGCCGTGGCGACATAGGGGTTCTGATAGGCGCATTTTCCGCCAAAGGGATTCGCGGCGTTTGAGTAGGTCTCGGGAGCGCCCACCGTGGGATCACTCGGCAGGGGACCGGTTTTAGTGAATTGGTAGGCGATGGTACTCGCCATGGGCGGAAAGGCCTCGCCCCGGTCCTCGTTCGAGTACATTTTGAAGGTCAAGCCCATTTGCTTGAGATTGTTCGCGCAACTTGCCCGCCGGGCGGCCTCGCGCGCGCGGGCCAGGGCCGGCAATAGTATGGCGGCAAGAATGCCGATGATGGCAATCACCACCAACAGCTCAATCAGTGTGAAACCTCTTTTTCTCATCTTGCAGTGTCCTCCATCTGCTATGTTTGCTGCTCCAACCCGTATGAAGCAAAATGCTGCGGGGCCAGGCGCGTTCCGAACGCGCCCCCATGCTTCCGCAATTAAATCAAAATGTATATCCGTAAATCAAGCAACCGCGCCGGCAGTCCCCGGCGCCGCGCATTCGCGGCCATCCGCGCAAGGCCGTCTCCGCGGCCCTTCATCCATGGATGCGTCGCAGCGGGACAACGTTCCAACAGCGATCAGCAGCCCGGTCTGGCCTGAATCCGGTATCGCAACAGCCATCCGTGTCACGACCCACGGTCATCCCCGCGAAAGCGGGGATCCGTCATACGGGGCAACGCCTTGGCCGTTCCCGTGGATTCCCGCGTTTACGGGAATCCACGGAAGGGTCGGGGTAGGCATGTAAGCGTGACCTCCTGCACAACACTCCACCGTAAAAAGTTATTATGCCCCACATCCGGCGGCGGGGACCTACCTAATGGTCGGTAGGTTAGCCGCGCAAACGTCAAGCCTTCGGCGATACTCAAATGCGTGGCCCGGCGGAACTCGTGGGCCCCGATTCTTCTTGCATTAACCCGGGAAGCCCCGGCAGGGGGGAGAGGGAAGGGGTGGGGGAGGAGGGGTGCCTGCCGGGGCTTGATTATGGGTGGGCCGTGTGGCCGGGCCGGGGAGGATGCGTTTTCGGCCCGGCACGATTCACACGACTGGTCGAGGAGGTTCCTTGAGAAGGCCCAACAGGCCGGGGGCGGGATGGTCGCCGACGACAGCGGCCACGTATTTCCCGATGATGGCCATGCGTTGGACTTCGTTGTTTTCGTTGGCCGCCTGGAGCATGTGGGCGCCTCCGCTGCCGAGGGGGGCGACGAGAAGCCGAACGGGCCTGCCGCAACACCTGAACAAAAGAGCCTGCATGGTGTGGTCGGGACATTCACCCTCGCACGCGCCGACGAGGGACATATCGTGGTGCATGCCTTCGCCGGACTGCTTGCGGGCCGTGTCCAGGTTGTCCAGGCGCAGATTGATCCCATTTTCCCGGAGGTAAGCCTGTACCGCCTCGGTGGTGGCGGGCACTTCGGATTTTTCGGCGAAATCATCCAGTGAAGCGTAAAGTGTTGCCAATACGCGCGGCGTATGCTCCCGGGTCCGATGGGTCGGGCTGACCACGTAGGCGGAGAAGAGGACGGTTATCGCCGCGGCCGCGGCAAAGAACGCGGTCCACGCCCGGCGGCGTTTTCTCGGAGCGCCGTCGGCGTGGCGCACGATCAACCGGGCGCGCCGCCACACGGCGTCGGGGCATTTTATGTCGCCGTGAAGGGCCTCGGCCAAAGCCGATTCAAAGCGCATCTCGGCGGCAAGCCGGTCCCGTTCCCCGGGGGTTAGGGATGCCTCGAAGGCCGAGGCCTCGGCGGAAGAAAGCTCGCCGTCCAGGCAGGCCATCCACATGTTGTCTCGTTCGTTATCCGTCATGATTGCGTACCACCATCCGCCTCGCGCAGGCTTCCTGCCAGGTTCCTCTTCTTGGGTATCAGACGGGGCCTGTCGCGCACCACGCCCCGTTCGCGGGCATAGTTCAACAAGTCCTTTCGGAGTCTGGCACGACCGCGCGACAGGTGAGTCATTACGGTACCCACCGGAATGTCCAGCACTTCGGCAATCTCCTTGTAGGAGAGTTTCTCCACGCTGCGGAGCATGATGCAAGAACGCTGTGCCGTGGAAAGCTTCTTTATCGCCATGTTCAGTTCATCGCCGCATTGCTCAAGCACCGATTCGGGATGCTTCAGGATGTCCTGGTAGCCACGTTCCCCGCCCAAGGTCAGGAACGCGCTCTCCGGCGTGTTCTCCAGGGGTTGCGGCGTGCGGCCCGTCTCGCGGTTCGCGACGAAACATTTATTCGTGATAATTCGGTAGACCCAAGCCCGGAAGTTGGTGCCCGGCGTGAACTTGTGCCGGTTTTCCCACGCGGCCAGCACCGCCGAGGCGAAGACATCATCGGTCACACCCGTGTCCCACACGGTTCGCAGAATATACCGGTAAAACTCGTTCCGGTGCTTTTCGATTTTCGCCATGAACTCATCCATCGTGATAGCTGTATTCTCGGCCACGGGTTGGTCCATGTCAGTGATCACCTCTGGTTGGGTTCTTTGTCCCGCCCCATCCCGTCCCTTACCCGTGAAAACGCCTTGGTTCGTGGGGCTATTCCGTTACCTGCCGGCGATTCGGTATGATAAGAACCTACAAGATAAGCTGTTTTCCCCACGTTTTCGCGTGGGCCAACCTTGACGGGGTGATTCCATGAGCAAACTTTGGGGTGGACGATTCGAGGGGCGGACCGATGCGCTGGTGGAGGCCCTCGGGGAGTCCGTCTCCTTTGATGCGCGCTTGGCCCCGTGGGACATCCGGGGCAGCCTGGCCCATGCAAAGATGCTGGGCGAATGCGGCATTCTGCCGAAAGGCGAGGTACGGAAGATCCTGCGCGGATTGAAGGCGGTGGAAAAGGATATTGCCGCGGGCCGTCTCGCCTGGGACCCCGCCCTGGAAGACGTTCATACCAATATCGAGGCCGCGCTGGTCGAAAAAGTGGGCGACGCGGGGAAGCGTCTTCACACGGGCCGAAGTCGCAACGATCAGATCGCCACGGATATGCGGCTCTGGGCGCGGGACCAGATCGACGCGATCCTTGCTTTGCTGGATGCCTTGCGGGGGGCCCTCGTGGATTTCGCCGAGGCCCACGTCGATGTTATTCTGCCCGGTTTCACGCACCTGCAACACGCCCAGCCTGTTCTGCTGGCCCACCATTTCCTCGCCTACTTCGAGATGTTCAGCCGCGACGCCGAACGCTTCGCCCAGTTGCGCGAGCGGGTGAATGTGCTGTCCCTCGGTTCGGCCGCCATGGCGGGCACGCCCTATCCCATCGACCGCAAAATGGTGGCGAAGGATCTCGGTTTCGCCGGCGTCTCGGCGAACAGCATGGACGCTGTGGCCGACCGGGACTACCTCATCGAGTTCTGCTCGAATGCCGCCCTGGTCATGGCCCACCTCTCGCGTATGAGTGAAGAACTCATTCTGTGGTCCAGCCCGAGTTTTGGTTTCGTGGAAATCGGCGATGCTTTTACCACGGGCTCCAGCATCATGCCCCAGAAGAAAAACCCCGACGTGGCGGAACTGGTGCGCGGCAAGACCGCCCGGGTCTATGGCGACCTGACGGCGCTACTCACGCTGGTGAAAGGGTTGCCCCTGACCTACAACCGCGATCTCCAGGAAGACAAGGAACCGGTTTTCGACGCGTCGGACACGGTGCAACGCTGCATCGAGGTCTATGCCAACATGATTCCCGCCATCATCGTGAACCGCGAGGCCATGGCGGCCGCCGTGAAGGAAGGCTTCATGGAAGCCACGGACCTGGCGGACTACCTCGTGACCCGGGGCATGCCTTTCCGCGAGGCCCACGGCGTGGTGGGCCGCGTCGTGCGTCACTGCGTGGAACAGGGGAAGCGACTTCCCGAACTGGATATCAAGACCTACAAGCGCTTCTCCCAATTGTTCGGAGAAGACCTGTTCCAGGTCTTAAGTCCCGAGTCCATCGTAAAACGCCGGGACAACCCCGGCGGCACGGCGCCCCGCCGCGTCCGCGCCTCGCTGCGAAAGGCCCGGGCAAGAATCCGTTAGAGTCAGGTGGCGGTGTTTGCCGCGTGTACTTGTATTTATCTTTACACAACAGGAAGCGTTTCATGTCCTCTACCGAGCAATCATCAGGTGTTACGCCATGGCGGGCCATCAGCCGCCGTACCTTTCTTCGATCCGCCGCGGCCATCACGGGAGGCGCCTGCCTGGCCCCGTTCGCGGACGCGGCGCCACGGCGCAAGCCCAACGTGGTTTTCATTCTGGCCGATGACTTGGGATGGCGGGACTCGTCGCTCTACGGCAGCACGTTTTTCAAGACCCCCCATATCGACGCCCTGGCGAAGCGGGGCATGATGTTCACCCAGGCCTACGCCGCGAACCCCTTGTGTTCCGCCACGCGCGCCAGTCTGGTCACCGGTTTGTGGCCGGCCCGCCTGGGGCTTACGGGCGCTTCGGGGCACATTGCCCAGGTTATTCTTGAAAAGCGACTGGTTAAGGCCGCGCCGCCAAACGTGAAGGCCCTCTCGGCGATAAGTACGTCGCGGGTGGACACAAAATGCTATACCGTGGCCGAAGCGTTCAAAGACGCGGGATACACCACCGGCCATTTCGGCAAGTGGCACCTCGGCAGGGAACCCTACGACCCCCTACACCAGGGCTTCGACGTGGATATTCCCCACACCTCCGCGCCCAGCCCGCTGCCGAAGGGCTACCTTGCGCCCTGGCCGGTGTGGCCGGGGCAGGGGGCGCCGGGCGAACACCTGGAAGATCGAATGGCCGAAGAGGCGGTCAAGTTCATTCGGGATAACAGGGACCGGCCTTTCCTCCTGCACTACTGGGCTTTCTCCGTCCACTCCCCGTGGCAGGCCAAGCAGCATCTCATCGAGAAGTACGCCAAGCGAGTGGACCCCGACAACCCGCAGCACAATCCCGTCTACGCCGCCATGGTGGAGAGCTTTGATGACGCCGTGGGCCGCCTGGTGGGCGCGTTGGACGAGGAAGGGCTGACGGAGAATACCGTCATTATCTTCCTGTCGGATAATGGCGGATGGTCGTGGGGGGCGGAGCAATTCATTCCTGATCCTTACAAGGGCGTGCCCATCACCAGCAACAGCCCCCTGCGCGGTGGTAAAGCCACGATTTACGAAGGGGGTACGCGGGAGCCTTTTGTCGTCGTGTGGCCGGGGGTTGTGCAGCCCGGCACCCGCAACGATCAGGCCATTGTATCCAGCGTGGACTACTTTCCCACCATGGTGGATATGTTGGGATTGCCCACGGAACCGGACCAAGAGTTCGATGGTGTCAGCATACGCCGTGCGCTGGAAGGCAAAACGTTGAAACGAGACACCATCTTCTGCCATTTCCCGCACAGTATTCCCGCCACCGGGGCCATACCCGCCACCTACGTCCGCAAGGGTGACTGGAAACTTATTCGTAACTACTGCGACGGCGAGAACGGCACGGACACCTTTGAACTCTACAACCTGAAAGACGATATCGGTGAAACGCGGAACCTGGCGGCGGAAAAGCCCCGGCGCGTGAAGCGACTGCGCAAGCTGCTGGAGGATTTCCTGGAAGAAACCGGCGCGGTCGTTCCCATCCCCAACCCCCGCTACAAGAGTGGAGATGCGTAGCCAGGAGAATCCACTTTCGCACCTGTGACCCTTTTCATGGCGTGCGACCGGGCCGCCGGGCACGTCGGGGCCTGTTCGTTTCGATGGCTGGGGAGTGCGTCAACTACCCAGCAGGTTCAGCGCGGTCTGGGGCGTCACATTGGCCTGGGCGATGGATCCAATCCCGGCCTGGAGCAGGAGCTGGGCACGGTTTCGCTCGGTAACCGCCCGCGCGACATCGGCATCTCGAATTTGAGACGCCGATTCCCGCGCGGCCAGCACGCTTGTTTCCCGTTGATTAATCGCGGAACCCAATCGATTGATTTGCGCCCCCAGGTTCGAGCGCCGGTCGGCGACTCCCGCCAGGGCCTGATCAATCGCCGCCGTGGCGGCCTGGGCGCCGCCCGGCGTGGTGAGATCGACCGTGTTCACCCCAAGGTCGGCCGCCGTGCTGGATTGCAACTGAACCTGGTTTCCGCCCTCCGTGCCGAGGTCAACGGTTTGATCCTGGTTCAGGACCTGGGTCCCATTGAATTGCGTGTCTCCCGCCACCGAGTTGATCTGTTGCTGTAATTGCTGGGCCTCGGCATTCAAGGCGGCACGGTCACTTTCCGAGAGGGTGCCGTTACTGGCTTGCAGGGAAATATCGCGCAAGCGCTGCAAGGCATCCTGCTGAACGCTAAGCCCGCTGTCCGCGGTCTGGGCGAGACTCACCCCACTTTGCAGGTTGTTAATCTCCACCTGGCCTTGCCGTGCCCGGGTGTTGAATCCCTCGGCGATGGCGAGTCCGGCGGCATCATCGGCGGCACGGTTGATACGGCGTGCCGTCGCCAACTGCTGCAACGTCCGCGACAGCAGCCCATTGGCCTGCCGTGTCTGTCGCCCTGCCTGCAAGGCGGGAATGTTCGAATTGATACTCAGTCCCATATGGCCTACCTCCGGGCATGGCCCCGTTTACCGCAAACCTGCGAACGCGGTATCCCAGCGTCCGAACCGGACACTCCGCTCCGTCTCAAAGTATACCACGGAAAACGGAAAACCGGCAAAGGATTCTGGCGGCGCCCCCAGGGCGAAATACGGGATGAACCGAAGGAACGCCGGTACTCCCCCAATGTGTTGGTTTGGCCTTGGCACGGGGCATTCCCCGCCAACGGTCATGCAGGAGCCTGCCCCTCGCCTCCGTCATTCCCGCCCACACGAGGATACGGAAGGGAGGAAGAAACATGTATTCGTGACAATCTGTACAAGACTTTATAGATAATGGGTTTGTGTGGTACAGACGCTTTCTGTGGGTCGTACCCGGCACTCTCCGGGCGTCTGCGGGGTTGCGACGGGGGGAATGAGTGGGGTCTAATGGGAGCCTGTGGTGGGCGGAGAGGTGTGCCGATGGGTTTGAAACGGTCCGGCTGTTGGGCGCTGTGTTTCTTATGGGCGGTCGCGGGAGGGTATGGCGAGGCGCCCACGTTCCAGTCGCTCATGTCGCCCATGGTTTTGCCGGCGCCGCAGCGGGGCATGGTGGTGGAAGACGCGCGCGAGGGAGACGGCCGGCTCGGCATCACCACGACGGGGGCGGAGATGACCTTGGACATCGCCTCGGGAAAGGCGGTGTTCCGGCAGCGGATTGGCGTGCTGCGTCCCGTGGTGTCGGCGCGGCTGGGGGAGGGCTTTTCGGGCGGGGCGGTGGTCACGCACCGTGCGCCGGGGGTGGCTTTTGTTCGATTCTCGGGACCCCGGGTGGATTTGCGGGTCAACGGGGATTCCCTTTTCATGTTTCACGCCCGGGAGGCGGTCCGCATTGAGGTGGCGCGTGCCATTCCGGTGGGTTTCGAGGCGTCCTATGGGAGCAATCACCTGCTGCTGGATGAGTTTGGCGGGTTCGGGCTCTATTGCTCGGAGCAGGCCCTGGAGGACCGGTATGCGCCGTACGGGGACACGACGGCCGTCTATGATCCTCCCGCCGACGCGGTGTTATGGGTGGGGGTATGTCCGCCGAAGGCCTATGATTGGGAGCGGTCTTTCCGTGACAACGTGGTGTGGCATTGGTCGCGGGAGATCGGCTATCCCCCGGATGAGACGCTGGCGTCGTGGGCGCAGTGGGGTAACATGGCGCTCCTTCAGTCGGAGGTGATGCTGTGGAAGGATTGGAACCTGGCCTTCGAGCCGCGGTTGGGACCGGGGGAGTTCGCCCGCGTGCGCGAGACGCTTCATGCGAACAACATGCGTTTCATGGTGTACACGAGCCCCGCCTATTTCTTCCAGGGCACGGCGCTGGAGAACAGGGCCTTCAACAGTTTCGAGAACTTCCAGGGTTGGCCGCCCGTGAATGAAAACGGGGAGAACATGGAGGACTTTCTTGCCGCGATTTCGGGGGTCATGACGACGCTTCGGCCGGATGGTCTCTACTTTGACGGGCAGTATTATAAGAATCCGGCGGCACTGTATGCCCTGGCGCGGCGGAGCCGGGCCATCGTGGGGGAGGACGGGCTGCTGGAGTGGCATTCGACCTTTGCCCTGGGGACGGATCTCTGTTTTCTTCCGCAGGCGGACGCCTACGTGGATTTCATTCTCCGGGGCGAGGGGGAGGACGGGCGCTACGGGGATTTCAATTACCTCAGCTATTTCGTATCGTGCTACAACACGAGCAACAGCATTGGAGTGTTGTGTAATAACGGCCCGCTTCCCACGCCGCCGCTGGTACGCCGTGTGCTCGAAGCCAATGGTCGTTTACATACGCTGGTCCGGTGGCTGAAGGACCCCGGGCTGATGTCCATGCTCGACACGGAGTACCGCCGGAAACTCGTACCGGGGTTGCGGGACGCGGTGGAGATGACATCGGCCTTGCGGCAGGAGGGCCTGGCGGCACGCACGGCGCGGCTCCTGGAGGAAGACCGCGCACTTCACGCCCCGCCGGCATGGACCCGGGCGGTGATGACGGAGGCCTTCACTACGATGCCTGCATGGGAGGCGGTCATTTCCCCCAGGAACGCGCGGGCGCTGGATATTGACGGCGGCGGATTGCGTATTCAGGCGCGGGCGCACACCTACGCCTATCTCAAGGAGCCCCTGGCGCAGCCGGTTTCAGGTATCGTCGTGAAACTGAGACAGGGCACCGATGGCGGCATGTCCTGGGGACCGGCGGTGTTGCTGCGCTGGGCGAATGGCCGGAGCCTACGGTTGGGGCTGCGGAGCGACGGGAAAATCCAGGTGAACCGGGACGGCCGGGAACGACTTTTCGCGGGCCAGGACCTGGCCGGCTGGAATTGGCTCCGCGCCCGGTGGCTGGATGAATTGTGCGTGATTGAACACAGCCTGGACGGGGCGGACTACCGCTGTCTCCTGACCTATCGCCATGGCGGCGACTACGCGGGGCCGGCGTCGGAACTGCTTGTCGGCAAGGTGCCCTATAACGGAAAACCCGAAGACCATTCGGAGCCGGGAAAAAAAGGTACCTGCGAAATTGCCGAGGTGGTGGTCTATTGAAGCAGGAAAGCATACTCGAATGTTCAAGTTAAACAGGCGAAGTTTTCTCGCATCCAGCGCGACCGTCACGCTGGCAGCATGTCAAACCGTACCAGGGAAGGGGGGCGGGAAAGGCCCGAATATACTGGTCATCTGCTCGGACCAGCAGCATTGGCGGGCCCTGGGCTGCTTGGACGATTTTTTCCACACGCCAAATCTGGACGCCCTGGCGGCGGAGAGTACGCTTTTCACCCACGCCCACTGCACCACGCCCCAATGCTCGCCGAGCCGGGCGTCGATTTACACGGGCCGCTATCCCCACCGCACGGGCGTGATCGGAAACCTGGGTTCCATCGACCACCAGGGTGTTCCCATCCCCGGGTTGCCCGTGGGCACGGAGACGGTGGCGTCCCGGTTGCGGTCGGCGGGCTATCACACGGCCTACTTCGGTAAGTGGCACCTGGGCAACCGGGCGTATTTCGCCACCCACTTCGACGAATCGGCCCTGGACTTCCATGGCGACGGGGCCATCTCGGAATTGGCGCTGGGCTACCTGGAGCGGTGTGCGGCCGCGGACAAACCCTTCGCGCTTTTCGTGAACTACGTCAATCCCCATGATATTTATGACGTGAACGGGGCACTGAAAGCGGCGGGTGATCACGCCGACATGCCCGGCGTTCCCTTACCTGCATCGTGGGCGGATGACCTGTCGTCGAAGCCCGCGCCGCAGGCGCAATTCATGAAGGAGGACCAGGGCGCTTTCATCGTGGACAAAGGGCCTGGCGCGTGGCGCCTCTACCGCGATTTCTACCGGGAGAAATGCCGCCTGGTGGATATTGAAGCGGGGCGCGTGCTCGACCGGCTTGCCGCGCTGGGGTTGAAGGAAAGCACCGTGGTGGTCTACACGGCGGACCATGGCGACATGGACACGAACCACCGGCTCGTGTTCAAGGGACCGTTCATGTACGAGCACCTGGTGCGCGTCCCCCTCCTGGTGCGGCTGCCCCGCGCCTTCGGCGGCCGGGCACCGGGAAAGGCGGACGCGTTAGTGACCCTGGCGGACCTCGCCCCCACCCTCTGTGAACTGGCCTCCGCGCCCGTGGGCAAGGTGGATGGCACTTCACTCTTGCCCCTCTTGACGGGACAGGGCGACGTGGTAGCGCGTGACTTCGTGGTGAGCCAGTACTACAACAAGCAGCGCTGGGTGAATCCCATCCGCATGATTCGCACGGCGGCCTTCAAGTACAACCGCTACCTGGATTTCGATGATGAGTTGTACGACCTGCGGCGGGATCCGGACGAGATGAATAACCTGGCGGGCCATGCCGAAACCGCGGCGCGGCAACGGGCCCTGGGGGAGCGGCTCGCCGAATGGATGGCGCGGCATGGCGACACGGCCTTTCACGCCGCCTGGTCCACGGGCCGTGACGGAACGCGGTTGGATGCAGGATGAGGGTGCGCTGAAACGCCTCCTGCGACTCCTCGCTCCCCGCTGTGCCGGGTTGGTCCCTTACCCGTGAAGTTCTGTATGAATGGTCACGATAACGTAGAAGCGGCTTTCAGCCGCTTCTACGTTGCTTCGGAACCACGGTTTTCCGTGGAGACGATTCTTGGTTTCGGCTTGACCGGGTTAGGTAACTTACATGCTTCAACCACATCACCGCCTTTGCGCGGCCGCTTTTCTGCTTGACTTCGCCGTGGGCATTACCATCACCGTCATGCCCTTCTTCATCTACGACCTGCTGGACGGTACGGAGACCATGTCGGGCACCATTGGCGCCATCACCTCGGGTGCCTACGCACTGGGTTGCCTGGCGTCGCTGCGCTTTCTCGGGGGTATGAAGCGCCCCATGCCGTGGGCCGCGGCGGGGGCCTTCATGAATTGCAGTCTCTTTGCCTTGTCTTTCTGGTGCCGCCAGCCGGTGCTTTTCGGCGCGGTGCTTTCCGTGGGCACCATGGGCAACTCCATTGCCTGGCCCGCCATGCACAGTTGGATGGGGGGCGAGCCGAACCCCCGGAGACGGGCGCGCATCATGGGGGAGTTCAACATCGCGTGGAGCGCGGGGCTGGCCCTAGGCCCCCTGGCCGGTGGTTTCCTCTATGACATGCACCTGGGCTTGCCCTTCCTGGCGGTGGGTATGGTGGGCGCCGCCTGCGCGCTGCTCATCCTCACCGTGCCCCACGAGAAGGCGCACCACGGCGAGGCGACGGCGGAGCAGCTCGACGCACGGGCGGACCACGACCGCTTGGGGGAGTCCTGTCTTCACGCGGCCTGGATTGCCAACATGAGCGCGTGGGCCATGGTGGGCGTGGCCCGCATGGTCTATGCCAAACGGCTGAAGGACCTGGTGGAGACGGGCGCGCTTCGCCTTTTCGGAGAGGAACAAGCCCCTGTCTATCTTCAACACCATGAGGCCAGTATCTTCGCCGCTATGTCCTTCGCCCTGTCCTTCGCCAGTTGCGCGGCCTTCCTCGCCATGGGGAAGACGGCGTTCTGGCATCACCGTTTCCGCTATCTCGCGGGCTTGCAGTTGGTCTGCGCCGCGGGACTCTGGCTCCTCGGAGACACCCACAGCCTGGCCGTGATGGTCCTCGTTTACGCGGTCCTGGGACTCTTTGGCGGCGCGGCCTTCTTCTCCGCCGTCTACTACGGCATGTCGAATCCGGCCAAGAAACACGGCCGCACGGCGATCAATGAAACCCTGGTTGGGCTGGGTGGCCTTTTGGGCGCGCAGAGCTTCGCCCTGTTGGCGTTGCATTACCCAATGGAATTGCTCCTCCACCACACACCTTGGGTGGTGGCGGGGCTGCTGGCGGCCCAGGGGGTGGCGCTTCGCGTGGGGAAAAGGCGGTTTCTTTAGATGCTCCGCCGGGGCTGGTAGGATGACGACCCAAGGAGAACTATCCGGAGGGCACGGGTCATGGCTGACACACGACAGGTAAGGGCGAATCCATTCAACCACCTTCGTCGGGCGCTGGAGCAACTGTTGCTTATTCTGGCCGTGCTTGTCTGGGCGCCGCTGGCGTGCGGGAAGGCGCGGGCCGCGGAGCCGCCGCGGCGGCCGAACGTGGTGGTTTTCCTGGCGGATGATTTGGGCTGGGGCGACTTGGGGTGCTATGGCAACCCCCGGATTCAGACCCCGAACCTGGATGCCTTCGCCAGGGAGAGCGTGCGTTTCACCCAATGTTACGCGGCCTGCGGGGTGTGTTCCCCATCGCGTGCCGCCCTGCTCACGGGACGGACCCCCTACCGGAACGGGGTGTGGCGCTGGATTCCCGCGGGCAGTGATCTCCATCTGCGGGAAAGCGAAGCGACCCTGCCCGAGATCCTTCGGCGCGAAGGTTACCAAACGGCCCACGTGGGGAAGTGGCATCTCTCGGGAAAGTTCAACTCGGCGGACCAACCCCAGCCTTCGGACCATGGTTACGACTATTGGTTCGCCACGGCAAACAACGCGATACCCAGTCACAAGAACCCGGTGAACTTCGTGCGGAACGGGACGCCCGTGGGACCCTTGCAGGGCTTCTCGGGGCCTTTGGTGGCGCGGGAAGCGGTACACTGGCTCGACGTGGAGCGCGACCCGGACCGGCCCTTCTTCCTGGCCGTGTGGCCCCATGAACCGCACATGCCCATCGATTCCGACCCGCGTTTCATGGCGCCTTACGCCGATATCGAGGAGGAGGGAATCCGTCAACACCACGGCAATGTCACCCAGTTGGATTATGCCTTCGGGATGGTCATGGAGGCCCTGAAAAAAGAAGGATTGACCGAGAACACCCTGGTTATTTTCACCTCGGACAACGGGCCGGCCGGCAGGGGCGACACGGACCGGCGGCGGGTTTCGACCGGCGGCCTGCGCGGGCGCAAGCCGAGCAATTACGAGGGTGGCATTCGCGTGCCGGGCATGGTCCGCTGGCCCCGGTATTTTGCCCGGCACCATATCGCCGCGGGAACCGAAAGCGATGTGCCCATCATCGGCAGCGACATTTTTGCAACGGTGCTCCAGGCGGCCGATGCGCCCTTGCCCAGGGACCGGACGCTCGACGGCGTCTCTTTTCTTCCCGCGCTGAAGGGTAAGCGCCTGCGGCGGTCGCAGCCCCTCTTCTGGCGCACCCATAACGGGCCGGCGGAATGCAAAGCGGCCCTGCGCCTGGGGCACTGGAAGATTATCGCCGACGATGGTCTCACCAGGTTCCAGTTGTACGATCTGGACCGGGATCCCTTTGAGCGTATCGACCTCGCCACCCAAAAGCCCCGCGTGCTTCGGAGAATGGTGAAGCGCCTGAGGGCGCATGACGCCGCGGTGAAGGCGGAAGGCGGAACAGGACAAACACCGGAGGAATAGGCACCCCATGTTTTCCATGAATCGTCGACAGTTCCTGGTTGCCCTCTCCGCCCCCGCCTGGCCGGCTTCGGAAACGCGGGCAAATCCCGTGAAACCGCCGAATATCGTGGTGATGGTGGCGGACGACCTGGGTGGCGGGGATATGGGCGCCTACGGCCATCCCCGTATCAAAACACCCTGCATGGATGCCCTGGCGAAAGAATCCATCCGTTTCACCCGGGCCTTCCTGACCACCAGTTCGTGCAGTCCCAGTCGGGCCAGCGTGCTGACGGGGATGTATCCCCACAGTACGGGCGCGGGTGAGTTGCACCTGCCGGTCCCCGCCTGGAACACGCTTTTCACGACCCCCCTTCGGGAGCGGGGCTATTGGACCGCCGCCGCGGGAAAGTGGCATCTGGGCGATGCCGTGCGAAGCCAGTTCGACCGTATCGTGGGAAGCGGCCCCAGTGGAGCCGAGTCGTGGCTGAAGGTCATTGAAGAACGCCCCAGGGACCGGCCCTTTTTCCTCTGGCTGGCCGCGGTGGATCCCCATCGTCCCTATGCCGAAGGCGCCATCCCCGTTCCCCACGGTCCGGAAGACGCCGTGGTGCCGCCCTTTCTGCCCGACACGCCATCGGTCAGGAAAGACCTGGCGCTTTACTACGACGAGGTCGCCCGGTTCGACGGGAACGTGGGCAAGGTGATCTCGGCGTTACGGGAAGCGGGCGTGTTGGAAAACACGGTGGTAATTGTTTTTTCGGACAACGGCCGCCCCTTTCCCCGGTGCAAAACCACGCTCTACGACTCGGGCATCGCCACACCCCTTCTGGTGCGCCTGCCGGGGCGGCGCCATGGCGGAGCGGTTTCGAAGGCCCTGGTGAGCCTGGTGGACCTGGCGTCCACGGTGACCGACCTCGCGGGCGCGGCGCCGCTGCCCGCGACACAGGGCCGGTCTTTCTCCAAGGTGCTGGACAACCCGGCCCGGGAGCATCGCAAATACATCTTCGCGGAACACAATTGGCATGACTACACCGCCCGGGAACGGGCCGTGCGTTCGACGCGGTTCCTGTACATCCGTAACGACTACCCGGACCTGCCGCGAACGCCCCCGGCGGACGCCGTCCGGTCGCCCACGTTCCGCGCCATGCAGCAACTGTACGGGGAAGGCGCTTTACCCGCGGAACAGGCGGGACCCTTCGTGCGTCCCGCGCCACGGGAAGAGCTTTACGAGGTGGAAAACGATCCGTACAACCTCCATAACCTGGCCGGCCACAAGGAGTACTTGGACGTGTTGAACCGTCTGCGCGCCACGCTGGATACCTGGCAACGTGATACGAAGGATAAGGCGCCCGCGAAACAACGCCCGGATGGTTTCGACCGGGTGACGGGGGAACGGCTTGCCCCATCGTAGGCCACGCCCCATTGCGAAGAGGGCTTTGCTACTCGTGCGTTGCGTAGCCGGGAAGGTATTCCCAGGCGGGGAGAAAGAATGCGGGATCGGAGGGCTTTCCGTTCCAGATAACCTCGAAGTGAACATGGGGGGTGGTGGCGTTGCCGGTGGCCCCAAGGAGGCCGATGGTCTCACCCCACTCGACGTGCCGGCCAACCTTCACGAGGCGGGACTGGAGATGGGCGTAGCGGGTACGAAATTCGGGACCGTGCTCAATGAGAACGTATTGCCCGTAACCCCGGCCATTGCCGGACTCGACGACCACACCGCTGGCGGCGGCAAGAACGGGCGTGCCCCGGGGCGCCTTGATGTCAATGCCTTTGTGGAAACGGCCAGACCGGTTGCCATAGGTGGAAACCACGTGGCGTGTTTTGTGGGCCACGGGCCAATGGCGGGGTACAAAATCATCGCGAACCGTGGTGTTTTCGGAAACGTCCGTCTCCGGCGCTTCGGGCTTGTCGGGAGCCTCGCTTAACGGAGCGACTGCCACGACGATTGAAGCCTGGTCCGCGGGTACGGGAGCCGTACCGGGTTCTCTTGGCGGTTCCGTCACGTGGGCGCAGCCCAACGCCAGCATGGTCAGAATGTAGGCAACCACGTTTCGTCCAACCAGGATACCGTCACGCATTGGGCGCGTCCCAGGTCTGGCCCTGCAGGAACAGACGGGCCATGTCCAGTTGGGCGTGGGCGCCCACGAGGACGAGCACGTCGCCCTTTTCCAGCACGTGTTCCGGCGGCGGGGCGGGCACGGCCTTTCCCCCGTGTACCAGCGCGATGATGGTCGCGCCGGTTTGGTCGCGAAGACCGGACTCGGCGATGGTCCTGCCGCAAACCGGGCTGTCTTCGGTGAGGTAGAAGGTCTCGGTGACGGTTTGCTCGAAGAGACGCAGCAGTTCCGCCGCCATGGCGCGGTCGGCGGGTTTGCCACGCAGCAACCCATAGCCTCCCGCGCGCAGGGAGGTCACCTGGGCCTCGATGACGTTGGCGGGGATGCGAAACTCCTTGAGCACATGGGCGGCAATCTCGATGGAGGTCTCGAACTCCTCGGGGATGACCAGTTTCGCGCCGCAGTGGTAAAGACGGTCCAGGTTCGATACGAAACGCACGCGCACCAGGATGAAGAGACGCGGATAAGCCGCGCTGGCCTGGGCAACCACGTACTCCGCGGCACGGGGCTCGTTAATGGCCACCACGAGGGCGCGGGCCTCGTCAATTCCCGCGTGGGCGAGGATGGCCATGCGGGTGGCATCGCCCACCACCACCTCGTGTCCGTCGGCGATGGCCTTCCGCGCGAGGGTGGGGTTCATCTCGACAATACGGAAAGGAACCCGGGTGGCCTTCAGGACCTTGGCGAGATTCGCGCCGGTGATGCCATAGGCCACGATGACGACGTGGTGCAGCGGGTGATTCTCATGGGAGTTTCCGTCGGGTTTTCCGGACCTCCGGCCCAGGCGGGTGATCCATTCGGCGACCGGGGCCGCCACGGGCAGCAGCAGGGTGCCCACCATCATGCAGCCCACGGTGTAGGCGATGAGGAGCTTCAGGATCGACGTGCCCAGGATCCCGTATCCGGCGGCCTCGGAGGCCAATACATAGGCGAACTCGCTCACCGTGGCCAGGCTGATTCCCGCGGCCACGGCCACGCGCCACGGCCAGCCGGCCAAGCGGACGGCGGCACCGGTCAAGACGGACTTGACCAGGGTGGTGGCGAGGATGGCGGTAAGGAGAAGCATGGGGTGGGCGGAAACCACGCTGAAATCGACCAACATGCCGAGGGAAACGAAGAAGACTGCGTTGAAAACGTCGCGGAACGGGGTCACCTCCGCCACGAGCTGGTGACGCTGGTCGGCCTTGGCCAGCAGCAGGCCGGCGATGCAGGCGCCGAGTCCGGGCGACCACCCGGCGAGGGAGGCCAGCCACGCGCCGGCCGCGGCCATGAGTACGGCAAAGAGGGTGGTCAACTCGCGTCCCCCGCGGCGGGTGACGAGACCAAGGAGGCGTGGCAACAGGAAGTGCGCGGCGGACACCACTGCCGCAAGAACCAGGAGACGCGCCCCCTCGGCGAGAAAGACCGCCAGGAGTCCGTCTTCCCCCCGGCCCGCCACCAGGGGCAGGGCCAGCATGACCACGATGACAGCCACATCCTGCAGAAGGAGCACGCCGGTGGCCAGGTTGCCCACCACCGTACCGGTTTCGCCACGGTCGCTGACGGACTTGAGCACGATGGCCGTACTGCTCAGGGCGGCGGCCATGCCGAGGATGATCCGGGCACGCAGGTCTTCGCCGCCGTTTACCGTGAGCAGGAGGACGGCACACCCGCCCACGAAAAGGAATTGCAGCCCCACGGCAAGCAGCAGGCGGCGTCCGGAGCGCAGCAGGGGCGCGGGGGACAGCTCCAGGCCCACGGTGAAAAGGAGCAGCACCAGGCCGATCTCGGCAAAGCGGCCCACGTGCTCCGCGGGAATCACCCCGAAGCCCGCCGGACCGATGACCATGCCCGCCAGGAGGAAGCCGATGATGGAGGGAAAACGCAGGAAGCGCAGCACCAGGGCCACGCCCACCGCGACCGCCAGGAGAATGGCTATCTCACCGAAATACGAGGCGTGTTCCATGGGATCCCTGTACTCATGTAAGACCGTCCGCGGACCAGGCAGGATTGCTCAGCCACGCCATAGCTCCACCTGGGGGCATCGGGCGACGGCCTGGCCCGCAATCACCTCCGAGGGGTGATTCAGCAGCCGCTCCACGACGGCCTCTTTCTCCCCGCCAAGCACCACGAACACCACGCGTCCCACTCGTTCGAGAAGGTCCGGCGTAACCGAAACGCGGTCGGGCGGACTTTCCTTCGGCACGTGGACGGCCCAGCGTCCCGCGCCCCGTTCGAGATCAGCGTCGTTGAAGAGCGAGCAGGTGTGCCCGTCGGGACCCAGGCCGAGCAGCGCCGTGTCGATTACGCCGCCCCCACGGAGGAAAGCGTCCAGGTCGTCGTGGTAGCGCCGTCCCGCTTCCGCCAGGGGCAACTCGGAATGGACGCGAAGAACCCGGTCCTCCCCCAGGCCCAGCGCTTCAAGCATGGCGAGGGACGCGCCGTAGTTGCTCTCCGGTGATTCAACGGGCACGTGCCGGTCGTCGCTGTAGGTGACGCGGGCGGTGTCGCTCACGGGGAAAGGAGCCGCCGCGATGGCCGTGAAGATGGGCAGGGGCGTTCTCCCCCCCGAAAGCATGAGCGCGTGGGGACGGCTGCTCTCCCGTTGAAGGCATTCCCGCATAAGGTCCAGCACGGAACGGCGGGCATCACCGGGATTGTCGAAATGACGGACGTGGATGGAATGGCTCATATTGTCTCCGGGCGTTTAGGCTACTTTCCAAATCCATAGCGGCTGGCGAGGGCGGCCGCGGCGGCGGGGCCGTCGCTGCCGAAGGGGTAGGGCTCGGGACGTATCCCTTCCTTTTGCAGCCCGTGAAGGGCCGGGGTGAAGACATCCCAGGCGGCCTCCAGTTCGTCGGCGCGAATGAAGAGACTTTTGTCCCCTTCCAGCACATCCAGCAGCAGCGACTCGTAGGCGTCGGGCATGACGCCGTCGAAGGCGGATTCGTATTGCAGGTTCAGGTCACGGGCGTCGAGGGCCACGCCCAGGCCGGGCACCCGGTTCACGACACGCAGGGATATGCCCGCGTCGGGTTGCACGCGGATGACGAGCACGTTGTCCGCCACCTTGCCCTCCCGCGAGGAAAAGATATTGCCGGGCACGTCGTGGAAATGGATGCGGATCTCGGTCATGCTTTCGCCGAGCCCTTTCCCGGCGCGCATGAGGAAGGGCACGCCGGCCCAGCGCCGGTTATGCACATGCAGCACGGCGGCGGCAAAGGTCGGGGTGATGGAATCCTGGGGGGTATCCTCCTCGTCGAGATAGCCGAAGTGCTGGCGGCCCCGGTGGACGCCGGCGGTGTACTGGCCGACCACCAGGTCGTTCAGGGAAACGGGCGGGACGGCGAGCAGGGCCTTCACCTTCTCATCGCGCACATGCTTGGCGTCCAGGCTTACCGGCTGCTCCATGGCCACCAGGGCCAGCATCTGGAGAAGGTGGTTCTGCATGACGTCGCGGATGATGCCGTACTGGTCGAAATACCCGGCCCGGCCTTCCAGGCTTCGGTCCTCGGACCAGGAAATCGTCACATTCCGAATATGGGCGCGGTTCCAGACGGGGTCGAAGATGAGGTTGGCGAAGCGCAGCACCATGAGGTTCTGGATCACTTCCTTGCCGAGGTAGTGATCGATGCGGTAGGTCTGCTCCTCGGTGAAAACCTGGCTCATGCTCGCCGTCAGTTCGTCGGAAGAGGCGCGGTCGCTGCCAAAGGGCTTTTCCACCACCACCCGGGTCCAGGCTTCGTCCCGTTCCCGCATGAATCCCGCTCCCGCCAGGGCGTTGGCCACCTGGAGGAAGAGGAAGGGCGGAATGGACATGTAGAAGACACGGTTTTCGAGGCCGTCCTCGTCCAGGTGTTCCAGTTCCCGGTAGATGTGCCGGAAGGACTCGGGATCGTCGTGCTGTCCGGCCACGTAGGTACAGCGTTGCAGGAAAGAGGCCATGTATTCATCGCAACGCTGCCCCGGGGTGTAGCGGCAGGTGAGGTTCGTCATGATCCGCTCCCGGAAGGCGTCGT
>JAJRTN010000087.1 GCA_024278275.1 Candidatus Hydrogenedentota bacterium | reverse complement strand
ACACCGTCGCGGAATCCGTCTCCAGGATCAACCCCAAGATCAAGGATGTGCCCTCCGTTGCTTGGTGCGGCAAGCCGCAGTCGCAACACGGGCACGCCGCCCGGCCGTGCCGGCCTTGGCGGTGGCCCGCCACACTTCCACATGCGACCCGTCCAGCCGCACCACCACATCATACCACGTATCTTCCGTGCTGTCAGCCCCCGTGTCCGTGTCCAAGGTGGTCCAACTCGTGCCGTCAAACTCAAAGAGCTTCGCCTCCCCCGGATAAAAGCGCACATCCACCTCATCCATGGAAATCAAAAGCCAATGACCACGGGGTTCCGAGCCACCGGTTCGGACCGGCTACGGTCCACAGAAGACGGCGGTGCCCCATGCCTGAAAAGGCACCCCGCCACGAAGCCCCGGAAAGCGGTATGGGAAAAGGAAAGCCGTCCCTATCTTTTCTGGTAAACCTCACCGCCCTTTTCAGAAAACTCCCTGGCCTTTTCGGCCATGCCTGCCCTGGCGGCTTCCGCTTCGTCGATTCCCAGCGTTGCCGCGTAATCGCGCACGTCCTGCGTAATCTTCATGGCGCAGAACTTGGGGCCGCACATGGAGCAGAAATGGGCGATCTTCGCGCCTTCGGCGGGCAGGGTTTCGTCGTGGAACTCCCGCGCGCGGTCGGGGTCGAGGCCGAGGTTGAACTGGTCTTCCCAGCGGAACTCAAAGCGGGCCTTGCTCAGGGCATTGTCACGGATTTGCGCGCCGGGATGCCCCTTGGCCAGGTCGGCGGCATGGGCGGCGACTTTGTAACTCACCACGCCTTCCCGCACGTCGTCACGGTCGGGTAGGCCGAGGTGTTCTTTGGGCGTCACGTAGCACAGCATGGCGGTGCCATACCAGCCGATCATAGCGGCGCCGATGGCGGAGGCCAGGTGATCGTAGCCGGGGGCAATGTCGGTGATGAGCGGACCGAGGGTGTAAAACGGTGCCTCGCCGCACCATTCGAGCTGTTTCTCCATGTTTTCCCTGATCATGTGCATGGGCACGTGGCCGGGGCCTTCGTTCATGACCTGCACATCGTAGGCCCAGGCACGGCGCGTCAACTCGCCCTGGGTCTTCAACTCGGCGAACTGGGCTTCGTCGTTGGCATCGGCCAGGGAGCCGGGCCGCAAGCCGTCACCGATGGAAAAGCCGATGTCGTAAGCGGCCATGATCTCACAGATGTCGTCCCAATGGGTGTAAAGGAAATTCTCTTCGTGGTGGGCCAGGCACCATTTGGCCATGATGGAACCGCCGCGGCTCACGATGCCGGTGGTTCGGTTCGCGGTCATGGGAACGTAACGCAACAGCACGCCCGCGTGAATGGTCATGTAGTCCACGCCCTGTTCGGCCTGCTCAATGATGGTATCGCGGAAGATGTCCCACGTCAGGTCCTCGGGGCGTCCGTCCACCTTTTCCAGGGCCTGGTAAATAGGCACCGTGCCGATGGGCACGGGGGAATTGCGGATAATCCATTCCCTCGTTTCGTGGATGTTCTTGCCGGTACTCAGGTCCATGACCGTGTCGCCGCCCCAGCGGATGGACCAGACCATTTTCTCCACCTCTTCCTCGATGGAACTGCCCACGGCGGAGTTGCCGATGTTGGCGTTGATCTTGACGAGGAAATTGCGCCCGATGATCATGGGTTCAATTTCGGGGTGGTTGATGTTGGCCGGAATGATGGCGCGGCCCCGGGCGACCTCGTCGCGCACGAATTCGGGGGTGATCTTCGCGGGGATGCTCGCGCCCCAGTCCCGGCCGGGATGCTGGCGCTTGAGGTCTTCCAGGGCCTCTTCGTACTTCATGTTTTCCCGAAGGGCCACGTACTCCATCTCAGGTGTGATGATGCCTCTCCGGGCATAGTGCATCTGGGTGACCCGCGCCCCCGGTTTCGCGCGCAGGGGACGGCGGGTCCGCGGGAAACGGATCGGATTCAACTCCGGGTCCGAAGCCCGACGGCGACCGTATTCCGAGGTGATGTCATCCAGTTCCTCCACGTCGCCCCGTTCCAGGATCCAGGGCGTTCGAATGCCTTCTAAACCGGCATGCAGGTCAATGGTCACTTCGGGGTCCGTGTAGGGGCCGGAGGTGTCGTACACGGTGACGGGCGGGTTGTGATCGGGTGCAACGCCCTCCCGGCTTGACTGGGTGTCATGAAGGGTGATTTCCCGCATGGCCACACGAATGTCCGGCCGCGATCCTTCCACGTAAATCTTCCGCGACCCGGGAAAAGGGGCGCAGGTAATCCGCACGCCACCCGATTCAGGGAAAACTTCGCTATGTTCCTTCGATGGTAGAGCCATGGGGGCTTTCCTTCATACGCGACCCGGCGCGTTTGTCGTTGTTCGAGGATTGGTCCCCGCCCCGTGGGAACAGTCGGGCGGGCAACGGGGGAATGATTTCGGGGCAAGGGCACCGCCGAAGAGCCCTATGATCGCATTCAACCGCCTCATGTTTCAATGGCTCAAGACGGTTCAATCGCCTTCATCACCTTCTCCACCGCGCGATGGGCGGATACAACACAATCGTTCAGGGATACGCCCCGGTAGGCGTTTCCGGCGAACACCAGGCCGGGGTTGTGCGCTTCGGCCGCTTCAATACTCTTCAGGCGTACCCCGTGGCCCAGGTGATACTGGGGAATACCCCGTTTGTGCCGGTAAACCCGCAGGAACTCGGGGCGTCTGCAAATATCCAACAGGGGATGAATATCCTTTTCGAGACACGCCACCAACTCGGAATCGTCAAGCGTCACGGCGTCGGGATCCGTGCTGCCGCCATACATGACACGCAGCATGACCCAGTCCACCGGCGCACGGCCGGGGAAGATGGTGGAGGTCCAGATGCAGCCCAAGGCCCGGAGGTCCTCGGTGCGGGGCGCGAGAAAGCCGAAGCCATCGAGGTCATGCCCCACGTCATCCCGGCGGTATCCGGCGCAAATCACGGAAAGTCCGGCGTACGGGATGCCCTTCAGGGCGGCGGGAAGGTGCTGATCCAATCCTTCCGTCATGGCTGCCGCGGTGAAGGCCGGCACGGCCACGACCACCGCGCGCGCCGCGATGGTATCACCCGTGGTGGTGGTAATTTCGTAGGCGTCCTTTATGCGGCGGACCCGGGTGGCGCCAACGCCGGTCCGAATACAACGGTTCAACTGTTGGGCCGCCGCTTCGGGCAGAAAACCGATCCCCTTGTTAAAGCTGGTGAGGGTGCCGGACGGTCCCGCGGCGCTGGCGGCCTTGTTGCTCCTCTTCTTGGAGAACAACGCCCGCGTCAGGCTGCCATATTCCCTTTCCATGGCCGCCATCTGGGGGAAGCAGTGGGCCAAACTCAGTTTCTTGGCATCACCGCCGTATACCCCGGAAACCATGGAGGATACGAGAATATCGGCGGCTTCCCGGCCGATGCGGCGGGCGGCGAAATCCCAAATGGTTTCCGGGCTGTCGTCACGCTTTCCGCGAACGAAGGGTTCGCACAGCAGCCGCGCCCGCGCACGCCGCGAAAGGAGGGGAGAGAAAAAGAAGGCCGGCGGCCCCTTGATCTCGTGGAGCCGACCATTGCGGTAAAGAAAGCGATGGGCCGAAGCCTCGTCCGACCGCTGAATTTCCGTGGTAATCCCCAAATCCTCGGCCCACCGCAAGGTAAGCGGCTCCTTGTCCAGGAAACCGTTGGGTCCCCACTCGCAGGTGAAACCGTCCTCGTAATCGGTGCGCGAAGTCCCCCCCACCGCCGGTTCCGCCTCGATAAGCATGAGGGCCTCTTCCCCCACCTGCCGGGCAAGGTAGTAGGCCGCGCAGAGGCCTGTCATGCCGCCGCCAATGACCAGGACCTTCGTTTCATGCTTCATGGGCCGTGATCCTTACGCGGTCTGGGCATACAGCATTTTCATGGGACCCACGGTCTGCGGGTGATGGAGGATCTTCTTGAACAGGGCCAGGAACTCTTCTTCGCTGTTGCATTCCCGGCTTCGGTCTTCCTTCTCCGTCATGGAGAGTTTTACGGGATAGATGGCCGACATGGAGTGGCGTACCCGCACGACGAGGTGATTGTAATCTCCCAGGCTCGGCGTGGTGATGTACAGGGTATGCACAAAGTCCTTGCCCAGGGCCTTGGTGGTCACGGACCCGACCAGGCGTCCTTCGGTCATCTTGGTCAGGATTTCAGCCTGCCGGTGCAGGATTACCGTGGGGGGTGTCGGCAAATCACCCGCCATGAAATCAGGCCATAGATTGTCCATGATGCTTCTCCCTATCCCCCATTCCTGGACACCCCCCTATACCGTGCGCGAGAAGTTCGTGAAATGGCCGGGCTTGCGGAGGTAGGCATCGAAAACCATGCATACGTTCCGAATAAAAACCTGCCCGAGGGGCAGGGCATGGAGACCGTCTTCCCGCCGCTCCACGAACGCCTCCGCGTAGAAGTCCGCCAAGTCCGCTTCTTCCCGCGCGAAATAGGTGTCGTAATGCACACCAAAACGCTCCTCAAGCTCCGCGAAAGAGAGGTAGAAGTTGCACATGAGTTGGCGGATAACCCAGCGGCGGACGGTGTCGTCTTCGCTGAGTTCGATGCCGCACAGGGTCGGAAAGCGGCCCTCGTCGAGGGCCTTGTAATACATGACAGGCCGTTTCTCATTCTGCGCGTAAACACCACCCACCTCGCCAATGGCCGAGACCCCGAAGGCCACCATGTCGGCGGCGGGCACCACGGTGTATCCCATGAAGTTCCGGTGGAGCCGGCGCTGATCCATGGCGATGGAGAGTTCATCCTCGGGCAGGGCGAAATGATCCATGCCGATGGCCCGGTAGCCCGCTTCCATGAAGAGGCGGCGGGCCAGGGCGAAAAGATCATATTTCACGGGACCCTGGGGCCGCTCGAAGGTCTCCATGCGCCGCTGGTGCTTTATCTTGCTCGGAATATGGGCGTAGTTGTACACCGCGAGCCGGTCTGGACGTATGTCGATGGCCGCCCGGATAGACCGTTCCCAGGTCGCCACGGTCTGGAGGGGAAGGCCGTAGATAAGGTCCATGTTCGCGCCGCTGAAGCCCAGTTCGCGGCACCAGGCGAAAATGGCCCGTGTTTCCGCTTCGGACTGGTTGCGGCCGATGGCCTTCTGTACCGCGGGATCCAGGTCCTGAACCCCCATGCTGACCCGGTTGAAGCCCAGTTCACGAAGCTTCGCCAATTGTTCACGGGTGGTGATACGGGGGTCCACTTCAATGGCCACTTCCGCATCGGGGGCGATGTCGAAAAATTCCGCCAATCGGTCGTGAAGCTCTTCGATCTGCGCCACGGTCAGATAGGTGGGCGTACCGCCACCCCAGTGAAGCTGCTTCACCGTTTTACGGTCACCCAGGATCGCCGCCGTCATGGCGATTTCCCGGTAAAGGTAATCCAGGTACTTCTGAGACACGTCCTGCCGCTTGGAAATGATCACGTTACAGCCACAAAAGAGGCAGCGTTGCCAGCAAAAGGGTAAATGGACATAGACGGACAGGGGCTCAGCGGCGGCTTCCGAAGCGCGTTTCAGGGCGACCCGATACTCGGAATCACCGAAATCAGCCCGCCATTCCGGGGCCATGGGATAGCTCACATAGCGCGGTCCCGGCTTGTCGTATTTCGCCAGGAGTTCCGGGGTCACTTCCACCGTAGAATCCTTCCTTCCCTGCTCCGAAGATTTCTCTATGATTGCATTCACTTCACGACTTTCCATGCAAACCCAAGTATACATTGCCGCACGCCGTTCATGCACCCCGCCCGCGAGTTGACTGGAGCGCCAGGCGACCCGTAACATGACAATCCTTCACGGCCTGGAACCGCTTTTTCTCGGGGCCGTAAATGGGGCCATGAAGGAACATTATGACCTACCCACAACTTGATCGAAACGCGTTGACCGTCCGACCGCTTGCGGAACGGGAGGACAAGATCCACATCGAGCGGGACCATGTCCCCGTCCATGCGGTGGCGCGCCCCCTGGGAGAACGGGCGCGGAAGGTACTTGATGAAACGGTGGAGCGTATCCGCGCGGCGCGGGTGGCGGAGCGGCCCCGTATGTTGACTTTCGGCGCGCACACCATCAAGAACGGTCTGGCACCGGTGATCATCAAGCTTATCGAGGATGGGTGGATTACCCATCTGGCGACCAACGGGGCGGGGATTATCCATGACTGGGAGTTCGCCTTCCAGGGCCACAGTAGCGAGGACGTGCGGAAAAATGTGGACCGGGGATGCTTTGGTATCTGGGAGGAAACCGGACGCTACCTGAACCTCGCCATCAACGTCGGTGCCTACGAAGGACTGGGCTATGGGGCATCGGTCGGCAGGTTCGTGGCGGAGGAGGGACTGGAAATTCCCGCCCGAGACACGTTGAAAGCGGAAGTGGCGGCCATGATGGGTGAACACCACGCCGGACAGGCCGCCGCGGCCGCCGACCTGCTGGGCATCATCGAGGCTTTCGACCTCCCGCCCGGGCGTCTTTCCCTCCCCCACCCTTTCAAACGCTTCGGCTTGCAGGCGGCGGCCTATCGCCTGGGCGTGCCCTTCACCAGCCACCCCATGTTCGGCCACGACATCATCTACAATCATCCCATGAACCACGGCGCGTCCATCGGCCGCACGGCGGAACGTGATTTTCTCTGCTTCGCCGAAAGCGTCTCACGCCTGGAAGGCGGGGTCTACCTCAGCATCGGGTCCGCCGTCATGTCCCCCATGGTCTTCGAGAAATCCCTTTCCATGGCACAGAACCTGGCGATACAGCGCGGCGAACACCTGGACCGGCATTTCATGGCCGTGGTGGACTTGCAGGAATCCCACTGGGACTGGTCGAAGGGCGAACCGCCCATGGACAACCCGGATTATTACCTGCGCTACAACAAAAGCTTCCACCGCATGGGCGGCGCCATGCGTTACGCCTGCGCGGACAACCGGGATTTCCTGCTGGCTCTGCTCGGTGAACTCAGCGGCTAGGGACCATGGCCGAAGTGGACCCAGTGGATGACGTAAACGTTTCCGTCCACGCTGTCCACACGGCCTGCTTCCCCAAGCCCCTCCCTTGACTTGTGACGCCGCTCGTTCTATGATGACCTCCAGAGAGTGGGAGGGATGGCCATGGTCAGGAATGCCACGGTTGTGCTGTTTCTCATAGTCATGGCGGGGGCGCCGCTCGCCGCGCAGGAGGACAAGCCTGCGGAAGTGAAACAGGAGCGGGGCAGCGCAACCCAAGCACGGCCCGCCGCCCTTGGCGACGTGATCACCTTTACGTCGGGCAAGCAACTCAAGGGGATGCAGGTATTGCGGGAAACATCCCGTTTGGTCGTGATCCAGATAATTCCGGGGAGCGAGCCGCTTATCCTGTCGAAACGATTCGTCGAACGCATCGACTACGACGACATCCTTCCAGAAAAGGTTGGCGTGGCTGAAGTCCCCCCTCCGGCACCGGCCCCCAACGTGATCGTGGCGGACCGGCTCTCGGGGGAGTTGCACAAGAACCTGAACAGGCCGCTGCCGACGGCCCTGCTTCGGACCGAGAGAGATGATCTTGTACGTATCCTTGAAAAACTCGGGCGCGCCACGGGAGTACGCATTGACATCAGCAGCGAGGTCCGCGCTTTACCCGGAGACCGACGGCGATGGCGATACAGCGTAAAAAAGGAGACGTCGCTGGAATCCCTGTTGCGGGAAAACCTGCTTGTACGCTTTAAGCAACTGCGGGTTCTCTACCGCTTCGACCACATTGTGGTGACCACCATGGCAGGGAATAACTCAACAAGGGAAGCAAAAAGCTGACCAAAGCTACCGTCCCCCACAAAGCGGATTAATCGACCGGAATGATGGGATCACTGTCCACCGCGGCACCGGGGAAAGCCCCTGAACCACCATCCGCCGCCAATACGTCCACGTCGTCATCCACGCTTTCCTCCGGAAGCCCAACCACCGCCGGATTCTCCAGAACATCGTCGGCCAAAACGGTGTTGTCCAGAATACTCTCGGGGGAAACGGTTTTTTTGCTGGGACGGCGCGCGGCCGCCTTTTTCGCGGTTTTCCGTTTGAGCGAGGGGGCCGCCGCGCTTTCATCGTCTTTCGAGCCCACCAATCGCAGTTTTTCCCCCTCACAGGAGGGACAAAGGTACCCCAGCTTCTCGGCGCCCCAATCCACGAATCGGCGCTCACATTTTGGGCAAAAGTATTTCACCGGCATCGCCAGACTCCCTGTTCACAAACCACTCCAACTGTTGTTTGGTCCCCAATCGGGCTAATTATATCAAAGAAAACACCGGGGTCAAGCAAAAAGTACCCCCGCAGGACATGGGGAAAGTGGAGTATCCCGACCCGGCCAAACCGGAATGAAGAATCGTCTCCACGGAGAACCGTGGTTCCGAAAAAAGTAGACGCGGGGGAAACGTCAAAGGCAATCCGGGAAACCGCGGCGGTCATGTGCCGGTATGATTACCCCTGTGGCGTGCGCAATGTTGCCGTGAAAAAGCGGAATGAACGCACGGACAAATAAGCGGCCGGTGGCACCCGCCATGGGTGTCTGCCTTTCCTCCGTGGATGGGGGATGCCGGTGCGCTGAAGAACCCACCTCACAACCCCCGGTCAGCCTGGAGATAAACCCAAACAAGCCTCCTTGGAAGTGGTCTCCCCGGAAAAAACCTCCCGACCGAAAAGGTTTGATCGGCTCCCCCCCCAAAAAAAGAGCAAAGTCACCAGGTTCGGGAGCGGCCTTTTCCCGTACAGGCTTCACCGGTGGTGCAACAGATAGCGTTGCCCTGCGCATCCCGCGTAGGGCCTTTGCACCCCAGTTTCCGTGGTCCCAAGCGGACAGCGGCCAGCGAGTGAACCCCTACCCAAAGCCCGAAAACCGCCACCATCATGACCAATGCGGTGGCCATGGTCACGATTACGATATTCATAATACAGGTAACTCCCGGCTGACACTGTTCCGGCTTTCACGTGGCTTTCTGCCCTGTTTCAGTACAATAGTGTACCCCGCGAGGCCGCTTCAGGGCAAATCATCACGGAAAATCATACATAACGCGGCATTCAGCCAGGAGCCGAAAGCCGCGTTAAACAAGGTGAAGGCGGTAAATCAAGGCGCGGGAACCGTCATCACTACATTGATGAAATGGGTTTGGCCCAAGGAATCGACAATGACGCCCAAGTTGAATTCATAATCACCGGGCGCGGCGACATTCCTGGAAATACGGATGTTAAAGGTATCGCTCTCACCCGGGCCAAGCGCCCCCGTGGTCTGCGTGGCGCCGAGCCAGAAGGGGAAGATCGTGGTGTCAAAGCGCCACTCCAGCAAACTCTGACCCGTGTTCGTCACGGTCACGGGCAGATCTATGAGATCTGTCCCGAAATCCAGGGCCGCCGTCGAAACGGATAACTCCGGCGGTAAAACGTCGAAGAAAACGGTTATGACGGGGCTTTCGCTTTCAAGTCCCAGAGAACCAAAGATGTAGCCCAGGTAGAAATCGGCCGTGTACGTGCCGGGGCCCAAGGATTTCCTGTCCGGCAGGATAAAGAAAGTATCGGACGTTTTACTGGTGGTCAGGAAGCCCAGAATCCCCTCGGGCAGGTTGCCTTCCGGGATCCCGCTGGCGTCTTGGAAAGTGACCGGGCCGCCGCCACTGATCAATTCCCAATACAGGCCGACCAACGTTTCCGGGTGGCTGCCGCCAAGATTGGCGATATCGATCCGGGCTTGGGCCGTGTCCGATCCGAGGTCGATGAAAGGTTCATCCCGCGTTCCCTGTAGGGCGGGCGTGACGGTAAGCCAAGGCCGGGGAAAGGCCGTGGCCTGGAAGCCCTCGTCGGTCACCGTAATGCGGTCGGGATGGGTGAAATACTTTCCATCCGGCTCACTCGCGTTAAATACGGGGGAAACCACCTCGAGGTCGAGGTCGAAGGAGGCGGGCGCACCCGGATTAAAACGAATCTCCAGAAGATCGCCAAAATTGGCAAAGTCGAGGGGACTGCCGTCGGGGGAGGTATAGGTATAGGTGTCGTTCGCCGCGTAAAAGGCGGGGGTCCAATCACTGATGATCCCACCGGAGAGGGGGGGGACCTGGGTCACGCTAAAGGGCTGGACTGAGGTGATCTTAAAGGCAAGCTGGGTTATATTACGGGGGATATACTCCGCCCGAACGATGACAACGGGGCTGCCGTCGGTATCGCGCCCTTTCGCGGTCATCCCGATTTGCCCCAGCCGCGGGTCACCCACGATTTCGGCAAAGTTGAGAAGACTGTGCCGGAAGCTGCCGGTTATACTGCCCTGCTCTCCCAGGCAGGGAGAGTTCTGGTCGTTGGGATCATCGAAGGAAAGGTCGGCCTCCACGGTTATGCTGGGGTTCTCATTGAGGGTGACGTAGCTGAGCACAACCTGTGACTTCAGGTCGCGGGCGATGGACTGATCACAACCGATAGCGGCGGCCAATTCCTGGGGCGTTAACTCCCCGTCGAAATCAAGGTCGAGAATATCGGCAAAATCATCGACCGTAAGGGGCGGAAGAATTCCCTGCGCCTCGTCGAGATCCAAACCGCCATTTCCATCCGCATTGAGCGCTGTAAACGACGCTTCATCAAGATGCCTGTATTTGCCGCGCGCCTCGTCAAGGTCAAGCAGTCCGCTGTTGTCGGCATCAAGCGCGTCGAACTCCGACGCGGACACGGTGGGCGTAAATCTCAAAGCCTCATCGAGACTCAGGGTCCCGTTCCTGTTTTCATCGAGCGAGTCAAAGGCGGCTTCTATTTCCTCGCCAATATCAATAAGCGGGTCGGACACGCACCATGCGAGGAGTTCATTGAGCACGGGCAGGCGAATAGGCGCGCCGAAGGGGTCTCTTTCGCCCGTGTCCCGGTTCTGCGTCGCGTAATAGTGACCTCCCGTCGCGGTAGCGACCCGTATGAGGGGATCCGCCGATACGCCGTCGCCCCACCCGACAGCAAAGAGGCGGGCCCGGGCGTTGTACATGCGGTCGATGGTTTGCGTAATGTCGCCCGGGGGGGTCGTCAGCCGTCCGTCGGTGACGCACAGAATCAGGCGAAGTGCCGTGTCATCGAAAGCAATCAAATCCTCGTCATGCTTGTCCAGTATCACGGCGGCCTCATCGAAAGCCGGCAGCAGTTCCGTGGCGCCATGGTCGATTACGGCGATGCCGTCAAGACGCGCTTGCAGTATGTCCTTGTTCCGGGTGAACTCCGGCGCGCCGTCCGCGGGCGCGATTACGCGCACCCCCCCACTCTCGCGCTCGTTGAAGACGCCCAGGGCAATCTCATAATTGTCGGGAAGTTCGTCGATTAGGCGGGAAATGGTCTTTTCGTACAACGCCTGGAGCGGGTCGTCCGTGGTACCGGGTAACTGGCCGTCTTCCACCAGTTGCTGTGCCGCCGCCAGCATACTGCCCGAGTAGTCCAGCAGGATGAGCGCGCTGGCTTTTACGTTGCGAATGGGAGTGAGGAATTGATTGGTTTCATCGGGTTCGATGGAAACATCTTTTTCCTTTATTCCGAAAAGGGATGCAATTTCATCAAGGCGGGCGTCGGGCAAGGGGATCGGCTGGAACCGCTTGTTGCGCATCAGCAACTCGTAACGCACCAGGGAGGGGATGCGCCGCCGGGGCTGGGCGACCTCGAAGGTCAATTCGGCCGCCACGACGGACACGTCCACCTCGACGGGTTCCACGTCGTCGCGGGGGATGTTCTGATCGCCTTCGCGAACGAAGGCCGTGACGGTGAGCTTGGCCGAAGCCCCGCCTCCCTCCAACTGGGCACGATCAACGGTTACGTTTACGGGGACCCAATCCTTAAAAGGTCCCGCCACGCCCACGCTCTTTCCCGTGTCGGGAAACGCGGCAAGCCATTCCTTGTTGGAGGTTATCTGGAAGTTCAAATCCGTGTCCGGGTCGCCCAGGTTGGCGACCTCGAGGATCATGGTGGTGTTCTCCAAACCGAAAGACAGGCTGGCCTGGCGCGTCCCCGCGATGACGACCTTGGGCACTTGAATTTCGATGAGCAGTGGTACGGAAGGACGATTGGGATCATCCGACGCAATGAGAATCTCCACTTGCCCGCCGGTGAAATCCAAGTTGGTCCGGTCCACATTCACGGTAACGGTTTGCTGAACATTCGGTTCCAGGGTGGCCTGGGCCGGTGTGATGGACGTAATCCACTCCGGAAGACTTTCGAGGTCAATCTGCCAGAGCAGGGGGGCGTCTCCGACATTGCGGATAATGAAGTTTCGGGCGTCTTCCCCCACATCGATGTTGAGGTAGGCCCGGTCCGTCTGATCCACCCCATCCGCCTCGATCTCAATCTTCGGATCCCGGGGCGTGCGCATGCTCACATGCACGGGCAAAACGCCCTCGAAATCACCCGACGCGACCACCTCGAAGATGTATTCTAGTTCGAGTCCGCCTTCGGGCGGGGCGAGGGCTCGATCCACCACGATGGTGACGGTGGCGACCTGCTCGGGATTCAGCGTGCCGGTCAACGTGCCTTCCAGGCGCAACCACGCGGGGAAACCCGCCGTGGAAATGGACCAGTTGATGCTGCCCATGTCGCCTGCATGGAGAATATCGAGGAACTGCTCCGCGCGGTTGCGCACCGTTCCAAATGCGTACTCACTCTTGCCCAGGCGCAATTCCGCATCACGGGGACGGGTGACGCGGAGCGTGATCGTTTCCTCGCCCCCCGTGAAGATGACGCTGAATTGGACCTCATGCACCCCGGCGGCCAATGACGCCGGGTCCACCGTCACGGTGAAGGTTCCCGTGTCATTGCCCGCGACCGAACCGGACTGGGGCGCCACGCTCAACCACGGAGCGCTCAGCGCCGTACCGCCGAGCTGCCAGTCGATATTCTCGGCACCGATATTCCGAAGGGTAATCACCACATTGCCTGGGCTAACCAGGGCTCCAAAATCGATATCGGTGGGGGTCACAATAAATTGCGCGACTTCCATGGAAACAGGAACCGTTGCCTCGAAGTTTTCCGAGGGCGCGGCAAGGTGCAGTTCACCCTGGTAGAGCCCCGGGTCAAGGCCCGCCGGATCGGCGGTTAAAGCGATGTCCTGCTGTCCCGCCGCAGGGACGACCACGGTGTCCCCCGTAACGGCGAGCCAGCCGCTGCCAACGGATTCCACCACGGAGAGATTCACGGTAACCGCGGCGGGCCCCATGTTCTGTATGCGCAGAAAGCGGGACGCGGGTGCGAGAATGGCACCAAAGTCGAGGCTGGCGGGACTGAAAGCGATGGTCTCCACCTCGATGGACACGGTAATGGTGGCGGAGCCGCCATTGGACTCCACGTTGACACGTTCGGTATGGGTGCCCGATGAGAGGACGCCACGGTCGGCGAGCAGTCCGACCTGCACGGTGGGGCCGCCGGCCTCGATGCTTCCGGATTGTTGCAGGAGGGAAAGCCAGGAGGACGTTCCGCCTTCCACGGAGGCGGTCCAGTCGAGACGGTTCGCGCCCTGGTTGGCCACGGTGAAGGTCGCGGTATCGAGGGCGTTGCCCAAATCAATGGCCAGTGGCTCCACGGCGAGGGTTGCCGTGCCGACCAGGGTCGTACTGACTTCGACGGTGCGCGATCCGCCATTGGAGGTGATGAAAATTTGCCCCTGGTTCAGCCCAAGAGCAAGCTGCTCACGATCAATCACCACGTCCAGGGTGTCGGTTTCCGAAACGGTGGTTCCGGTCAGCGGACCCGCGTCCGAGGTCTGCTTCAATGCCCCACGTTCCGTGAGGGTAAGCCATGGAATGTCTTCACGGACTTCCCATTGGAGCGTGCCGCCGCCGGCATTGCTGATATGGAAACTTCCGACGCCCACATCGGCATTGAGCACCAGTGACTGCGGGGTCACCTGGAGTTGCGGGGGGGGCTTGAGCAGGGGACAGCCCGACACCGCCAGCACGACAACCAACAGGCCGAGCTGCGTCAGGTATCGACATGTGCGCGACATACCACACTCCTTATCCAATGCGCGCCGGCGCTAGTTCACCAGCGTCGTAAGCTTCACCCTCACGGCGCCGAACAAATCGGTCTCGATGTCAAATTCACCCCGCACCAGGCTTCCCGGAGAAAAGCCGGTCCGGTCCACCGTTATATTCACGTATTCCGACTCACCCGGGCCCAAGGTGGCCCGTCGTTCCGTGGGATGATCGGGGTCGGATCCGTAGGTGATGGTATTCGCCCAGGCGGGGAGCGAATCGACGTCGATGGACCACGTGAAGGTATCGAGCCGGTTGTTCAAAACGCGAAACTGAACACGGGTATCTCCGCCGGAGATCTCCAGGGTTTCGGGCGTGGCGATGGACGACGGGATGGCCTCGTCATCCGGGGCGGGATCGTTGAAGTCGGGCAAACCGTCCTCGTCGCGGTCCCAGGCGAACTCGGCCTCGGGGTCAATCCCCGGGAAGGCCAGGTCCTGCGCCGACAGGGCCGCCGGGGCAAGATCCGACGTGGTGGTGATCACAAGCTTGCGTTCGGGGTAGGTCGGGCCGGAGGGATAGAGGAAGTACTTGGTCTCCGACGGGCGGGTTTTCGTAGCGGGCGAGACGTACAAGTCATTATCCACGCGCATGGAGAGGAAGAACTCCGGCTGCCGCGGCTGGCCCGCGAAGGCGTTGATATAGTCCCGGATTCCAGTGATGGTAACCTTGACCAGGTTGCCGAAGGCACCATATGCCAGGGGCGTGTTCTCCCCGGTGACAAGGCGGAAAATGCCGTCATTCTCGCGAATCAGCCACCATTGGGGCGCGAAGGGATCATCGGGCGCCAGCAATCCCCCCTCCACGATTTCTACATCGATGGCATAGTTGTCGAGGAGTACGCGGGCCAGGTTCGTGGAGATATCGTCGGGCGCTTCCACGAAGAAACGCAGACGGAAGTTACTTACGCCCGGCGGCACGTAGTCGGCGCGGACATATACTTCGACGCTGTCGCTGGCCTCATCGGTATCGGTGTAAATGCCGGTTGTACTCATGGAAAGCTGCCCGGCGATGTCCGTGCCCGGAAAGAAAACACCATCCCGTTCAAATTGTCCGGCGATAGACTCGTTTTCGCGAACCTCGTAGGTGGTGGTGATGGTGTAACTGCCGCCCACCTGGGATGGGGTGATGTACGTGAAAACAAGCTGATTCTGAAGCTCCTCCCAGACCAGTCCGGGTTCGTCGTGGAGAGAAAGGGAGATGGCAGCGGGTACACTGCTTTGGTCAAGGCGCAGCAGGGCCGTGGCCTCACCACGCTGGGAAGTAAGGGAAAGGGGCTGCTCCACGATACCGGAGGCGGCCGATGGATCAAGCGTAACCGTAACGGTCTGTGACGCGCGGCCGTTGAGAATACCGGACACGGGAGAAACGTCCTGGATCCAAGGCACGCCCTCATGTCCGTCGAGCGACCAAACCAGGGGCGTCGTGCTCACATTGGCCACTTGGAACGCCACGGCGTTCGGCGCGGTGGTGTTCGCCGTGTCGAGAGCCAGCCCCTGGTTGTTCGCCAGCAGATCCAGAAGCCCCTGGATATCACCGGCGTTGTACAGGGCGCCGCCTGTCTCCTCGGCCATGACCAGCATGTCCGCCATGTTGACCGATTCCATCGGTGCATAACCAAGGGGGTACAAGCGAACCCGCGCTTCCTTGGCATCATCGACGAGCGTATTCAACTCGGTCACCGAGCTGTTGTCCACGCCATCGGTGATGAAAAGAACGGCGCGTAGATCGGCTTCGTCGAAAGGCAGGGCGTCGCCGGAATCCTCCGCGACCAGCAGTTGAACCGCGTTCTCAAGGGCGTCACGAATGTCGGATTGGAGGTGCTCGGAATCGGCCAGCGTGAAATTGTCGAGCGCGGCGCGAAGGGAAGCGCGGTCCGTACTGAAAGCATGGAGCACGCGGTTTTGCTGTTGCCGCTTGTGGTAATACATGAGGGCCACGCGGTAACTCGGCGGAAGGTCGTCCAGGAAACGCAGGGCGGCGTCCTTCACCCGGGCAAGGGCTTCACCCGGTTGCAGGGGACTCACGGGATCGTCCACCCCGGCATTGAACATACTGCCAGTATAGTCCAACATGAGAACCAGGTTGACTTTCAGGTTTTCCGGGCCGGTCAGGAACTGGTTGGTTTCATTCAGATCCAGTGCCTGGCCATCCTCGGTCACGCTGAACGCTATGCGTGCCAGATCCTCCGGTGTACGCGTGGGGATAACTTCGCCCACCGTATCGCGCAGGAGAAAGACAAAGCGCATCACGTAAGGAGGACGGCTCCGGTTCATCGCGCCCTCGATGGTAAGCGGTTTACGCTCGACCCGAACCTGAATGGTCTGGACATCGACCGAGTCCAGGGTGTTCTCGAAGAGGGGGTCGGTCGCCTCCACGGTGATGGTGCGGAATTCAACATCTTCCACAAGGTTGCGGCGGTCCACGGTCACCATAATGGGGACGCCGTCGATGAGAACATTGCCTTCGGTGGGGTGAAAGAAAACTTCACCCGGACCGTTGGCATCGCCGGTCAAGGGCCGAACATCGACAATCACGGGGTTGGCGGCGCCCTGGTCGTCGTGGGTAATGCGGAAGTAGAGGTTGGAGGAGAGTGGCCCCACGTTGGCGATATAGAACTCCTGTTGGGTTTCTTCCTGGCCAAAGTCCAGCACCGGGAGGGGCACCACTTCGGGGCGCGACGTCGATTCCTGGGGCGGACTCGAAATGGCAATCACGGGCAACGCCATAATCTCGACCACGATGGGAATATCCATCGAAGCACCGTCGGAGCTGATCACCAGCTTGTAAAAACCCGAGCCGGCTTCGACGGCCGTGACGTCATTTACAACAACATCGACATCCGTGGTCTCCCCTGCCGCGGTCTGGCTGGCTGGGGTTCCTATGGTAATGGGCGCGGACACGCCCGGATTCAGAAGGTTTACCGCTTCAAGCGTCCAGGTACGGCTTACGCTGTCAACGTTCTGAATATGAAGGACCGACGGCGTTGACTCGGGCGGCGTCTGGCCGGCGGGCACCTCGGTGGTCTCCACGAAAAGGGTGAGCGGAGAGGGCGACACTTCGATCCCCTCAAGGGGCGCGCCGCGCACGAAACGCACCACCGATGAACCGCCGCTGGAATCAACCAGGAGGTAAAATTCCTCCCGGGACTCCGTCCAGGAAACCTCCACCGCGACACTGGTGGCGGCGGCAAGGCTCTGGGAAACGCCGGGGTTCACCGAGAAGTCGGCCGGCAGATCCCGCGTCAGGTCAGGCTGAGCCGGATCCAGCAAAAGGCGCAGAGTCCATACCAGGGCCTCATTGCCGATATTGGAAATGACGAAACTGCCTTTCGTGTCATCTTGCCCCAGGGTAATGGTGGTCGGTTCGACCACAAGCGAGGGCGCCACGTCCAGGGAAACGGGAACCACGGCGGTATTCCCGTTGGTGGCAACAATGCGCACGCCGGCGCCGGATTGCCGTCCCACGGGCAGGCCTGATCGATCCACACGCAGCCGAATACTCTCGACTTCGTTCGTAATGCTGCCGGTCGTGGCGCCATCGATACTCAGCCACGGGATGTCCTGGGCGACCCACGGCATGCCTTCGGCGGATTGCGCCACTTCCTCGATGGACCAGGAGAGCGTTCCCGAGCCCGCGTTTGACAGTTGGATGGTGCGCGTCAGGTCCGTGGCCTCGAAGAAGATGGCCCCCGGCGAAACGTGCAGGAGGGGAGGGGTGAAAATCGGACAACCCGCAAGCAGGAGCAGCGCCGGAAGCAGCCATACGGCCCGGTGCGAAGGTCTTAGAGCAGCCATAAAACCCACCTCAATCCAGTGTTTGACGCCGCCCAATCCCAACACCGGCGGGCAACGCCTCTTTCCAGGGCCGCGTTCTCAAACGCCCGCCCCGGGATCGTGCTTGCATACACCGTGCCATCCCGGGACATCCTCGAAGATTCCGGCGCCATCCGGGCTCTACAGCGGCACCTCGTTATTGCTGGCATCGGCAATGATAACGGTTACGCCTCGCGCCACGAGCTGGTCATAGACCACCTGGAAATCCGCGGCAAGACTGCCATCAGGATTCAACGTGGTGCGCGTCGGCAAAACCAAAACACCACCCGGGAGAGACGAATCGGTCGCGTTGGCATTGGCGGCCAAGGGGGTAAAATCCCAAATCTCCTGGTTGTCGCCGAAAAGATTGACAAACTCCAGGAAAAGCAAGCCCGAGAGCGGTTCGATGTCCCGAACCAGGTTATCCCCCAGGTCCAGCCAGCGCAGATCATGGAGTTCCGCGAGTTCACGGATACTCACCACGTTGTTGCTGCGAAGATCCAACTGCGTCAAGAAACGGCAGTTCTCAAGACCTTCCAGGCTGCTGATGTTCAAGCCGGCGGCGTCCAGCGTACGCAGCTCCAGCACATCGGCCTTGGTCAAAAAACCGAAGGGCCTGTTCAATGCGGCACGTACCGCGCCGTCAAGGGCCTGGTCCGGGAAATAGACTACCTGGTTGCTTATCACCGGGCAACCGTTCATGAGCAGTGCAACGCACCCCAAAAGTCCCACGACTGCAATGCGCCCAATAGCGTGTCTTCTCATGGTCATCACCTTTTATTGATGATAGCCCACCCAGGCATAACCCAAGCGGGGCCGACAAAAACGCGATTAACCCTCGCAAACTATATGATCTGCCAAACTCGGCTTTTTGTCAATAATTTTCTTTCGCGTGCGCCGCCTCTGCGGCCCCTCAAGAAATCACAAACCACGCGAAGCAAGCACGCTGCATCGGCAAAACCCGGCCTGGTAATCGCGCAGCGGACCTGGGCTGTCACTGGTTCGGCGTGGGAATCTCACATTTCGCGCCAAGAAAGTCACCGAAAGGAGAGGTGGTTCCGAATGAGCCCAGGAGGGCATTGACTACATTTACCACGATGCAGATAGCGTCTTGAAACGCGTCGGCGCCTGCGGGGGTCGATTTGCTGATGCCTTTGAGGTGTGTCATGGAAAGACTCTCCTTCTCGTAGCCAGACAACCGCTAAAACTGAAACAGAGATGGCAGTTAGGGGTAATTTGTAAATAGTTTACTCCATCTTATCCGACAAGTCAAGGCGTTTGGATCCCCTTTTCAGGAACTCACACCATATGTTGTAAGCAACACCGCCACCCTACCGCTATCTGTTGTGTTTTTATGATCCCGCACGACCGTAAGATCCTCATGCACCATCTTTCAGCGCCAGTTTTTCGTCGCACCATGAATGGCGAGCCGAGTACACCCACTATACCACCTTGCCCGCTCCCCGTTTCGCAGGCATTCACGCCCCTTTGTCGCTGCCACGGGCGCACCCCGCCCCACGCGGGATCCCCCGGGGAACACCAGCGACACCAATCCGTCATTACGAGGGAGACCTGCCCCCTGTCCCGCAGTTAGTCGCTTAGCAATTGAGTAGACATAATGGCACAGCCACCCTCTGTGGCCGTACTCGGCCCGGACCGGGGGCTGTACAGTAAATGTGGCACAGCCGCCCTCGGCTGTGGAGCCCGAAAGGGCTCCATTTACAAGCGTTTCACCAGGAATGCTTCACACCAGGCCAAAACGTATTCTACTCCCGGTGGAATGGGGCCTGTCGGCCCACAGCCGAGGGCGGCTGTGCCACATAAGAAAAGACGGAAACCTTGACGACGAAACAGCCTCCCTTGGAAGGGGCCATGGTGGGCCAAGGCCCACCCTTTCTTCCCGCGTTCGCGGGAAAACGTAAAAGCGGCTTCCAGCCGCTTTTGAAGAGGCTGGAAGCCGCTTCTACTTTGCTTCGGAACCACGGTTTTCCGTGGAGATGATGCTTGGTTCCGGCTACGCCGGGTTAGGCCATGTGAGCCAGGTTTTAAGAATCCTCGCGCCGGCCCGCGAGGCCTCACAATCGGGTTATTCCGGCGTATAACTCCCGGAACAAGGCCCGAATTGCCTGCGTCAAGGTACCGCCCCCGGGCAGAAGCCGTCCTCCTGAAGAGCACAGGGGTGGTATGCACCCGCGTTTGCCAATTGAATCAAGCGAAGCACTTCATTGAGCGAAATGTGCCAGTCTCTCCCACCCATGAAATCGCTTGCATGAGGTTCGCAATCGGTGCCGCCCACGCCGGGCTCATACCCCCCATTACCGGCGCAATGATAGCTTCCGACGTTGTAGAGTTGAATCACCCGAAGCATTTCCGAAACATTGATATGGCCGTCCTGGTTGGTATCGGCGGTATGCCAAGCGGGCGTTTCGCCCTCACCTTCGCCCTCACCTTCGCCCTCACCCTCTCCTTCGCCTTCGCCCTCGCCCGGGTCAAAGGAAACATGGGGGTTGGGCAGGTGAAACAGGCCCGTGGCGCCCCCCCCATAGTGTCCTGTAAAATAGAGCTCGTCGTGATAGGTGAACAGCCAATCCAATTCGCCCTTGGGCGGCGTGAGGATGGGGAAGGTTCCATCCGTTGTTCCGTCGCTTCGCCACAGTTGGTCGCCGCGGATCAGGTAGAGATAGCCATGTGCCACGGCCATGGGCCGCTCCTGCGTCGACCCTCGCTGCCAGGTTGAATCGTGCCTTCCAACGGCATCTGTTCGGTTGAGGCGCCGGGTGCCCGCCGGGGTGCCGTCCGTGCACCACAGTTCCAGGTGGTCGTCGTTCAGAAAGTAGACTTTCCCCCCATAGGCAGCCATCTGGTACAGCCAGGGCCGATGGACATACGGGCTCTCGGCGTCATCCAAGACAAAGGGCCCCGTGCCTTCCCGAGTGCCGTCGCTGCGCCAGAGAATGTAATCCTCGCCGGGCAATTGCACGCTCAGCCACAGGTAACCCGCACCAACACTCATGAACCGCACGTTGAATTCGTCCGGGCCGATTTCCGTAACCTGCGTGGTTCCCTCCGGGGTGCCGTCGCTGCGCCAAAGCTCCGTGCCATGGGTGCCGTCGTCCGTGGCCCAGAAATACACGTGGCCGTTATAGGTGGCCGCCGTGGGTTCCGCGATGGGATCCCAGACAAAACCGACGCCCTCATGCATCCACACACGGAGGTCTTTCAGCAGGAAGGTGCCCTCTTCCGTACCATCCGTCACAAAAGGCCGCCACACGAGGTCCGGGTCCCGATTCGCGAAAATCATCTTTCCGCCCAGACGCTGAAAACCCGTTGCGTTGTCCACGATGTAATCAGCCTGGTGGAAAACATTGTACTCCGTTCCATTGGGGCCGATGCGGGCCAAGCCCCGCTTAGCGCCCGCCGTCCCGTCATCAACCCAACAGAGGAGAGAATCGCCCATCAGGTAGTATGCGTTCGACGACCAATCGGCTCGAATGGACATCATGGGCAACGGGTGCGTCCCTTCGGGCGTGCCATCGGTAACCCAGGGCTGGCGAACATCCTTTTCATCAAAATAGAGAAAATGCTCACTCCGTCCGTGGGTGCCAAACGCCGCCTCAAGCCTGCCGTGGCTCTCCCGTGCATCCAGCGGGATGGAGACCGCGCCCCCCAGCGTGCCATCGGATATGTAGAGCGCGCTGACACAGGTTTCGCCGTCGCCGGCCACAAAGATGCGATCCTTGAAAACGGCGGGAAAACTGCTTACCTGGGTTCCTTTTCGCCGGGGCAGGATGGAGACGGGCCGGGGCGGATAGCGCGGCTCCTCCTCCGGCGGCAACAAGGTTTCTTCCTCGCCGCCGGGCACCGGTTCGCCCTCCAACCGGTACAAGCCCGCGGGCATGTTGCCCCGGTGTGCGGCCACATAAAGATGCCCGCCCATGGCCTTGAGTCCCACGAAACCACCCGCGGCACCCGGCCAAAGGTCCGACGCCATCCGCGTGCCCTCGGGCGTCCCATCCGTTACATGGAGTTCCAGCCCGTGAACGCCGTCGTCATAGGCGAAGTAAACTAGCCCATAGGCACCCGCGACCATCTCGTGATCATGGTCCAGGTCCGTGGCCGGGGTGGTTTCGATCTGCCGGGTCAGTTGCACCAGCCCACCGTGCGTACCATCGGTACGCCACCATTCCCAGCCCCCTTCCGCGCCGTGGGCGGGGAAATAGAGGCGGCCGCCGTAAACACTCGCGTAGGAAAGGTCGATACGGCAACCGGCCGCCAAGCCCCCGGGAAACACCGTGTGCATTCGCTCCGTCCCGCCAGGGAAGCCGTCGGTGCGGTACAGCCCCAGGCCCGACTCGCCGTCGTCCGCCGCAAACCAGACCTTACCCCCGAATTGCACCATCCCACTCAATCCGTCCGGCGCGCTCCCCGCCGGCGATACATCCGCCACCATGCGTGTGCTGGGGTCCGTACCGCGCGTGGCCCACAACGCCATGCCGTGCGTCCCGTCGTCGGCCCAGAAAAACAGGTCTTCTCCCAGGCTGAGCATGGCCCGGGGCTTTGCCGTGGCGATGACGCTCCCCGGCAGGCCCGGGTTGATATCCGCCACCATGCGCGTGTACTCATGGTAGCCGTTGGTTGCGTAGAGTTCACCATCCAGGTAATAAAGATTGCCTCGATGGGCGTAAAGCGCGCCCACAAGCCCGCCCATCTTGTAGGGTGTCGTGGCCAGGTCGGTGCCTTCCGGCGTACCACCGCTGCGCCACAGTCCCTCCTCGCTGAAAAAAAACAGCTTGCCACGCAGCCCCTGAAACTGCGTCGTCTCGTGGGGTGTGCCCAGTTTGAAGGGGTAGCGAATCAGGCGGCGCGTGCCCGGCGCCGTGCCATCGGTCACCCAGAGATCAATGCCCGTACCCGGTGCGTGCGCGCCGGAGAAGAAATACCGCTCGCCCACCACCGCCGCGGGACGGGGCTCCACGGCGAAAATCCCCGCCACGGGATCCGGTTGCGGATAGGTGTGCTCAAAAATCCGGGCGGTGCCTTCCGGCGTCCCATTGCTGGACCACAGTTCTGAAATGCCTCCCGTGCGTTCGACCGCCACCATAAGCCGATCCTCAAGGACATCGATGCGCGACTGCACACCCCGTCCACCTTCGGCGGTGGTACCCGGCACGGAGAGGATCGGGGTGAGTACTGCCTCACCCTCACCCTCACCCTCACCCTCACCCTCACCCTCGCCCTCACCCTCACCCTCACCTTCACCGGCGATGTTCGTCACATCCACCCGATACAGATTGGCGGCATAAGCCGCCACGCCCATGTTTGCATAGAGAACCCCCGCATTGGAAAAAAGGCTGTAGAGCTTGAGGTCCAAGAAAGCCGGATCCAGAACCAAGTGGGTACCGGCGCCTGTTCCATCGGTGCGCCACAGGGCACTCGCCTCGTCACCCTCACGGGACAGAAAGTAGACATAGTCTCCCAGGGCGACCATGGTGAGTGGAGGAAACGGACCTTTATCTGCTGATAAGGGCAGATCCTTTTCCATGGTTGCGTAGTTTCCGCCCATGTTGGAAAGCTGGATGGTGCCATCGGCGGTGCCGTCGGTTCGCCAGACTTCACGGCCCGAATGGAAAAAAAGCAGGTTATTATGCACGAGCGCGGATTCGAGGGACACATCCGGCCAATCGGCGTCCGTGTGCGCCGCGGGACGACGGACCTGGACGGTGGACTCGAACGTGCCTTGGGTTTTCCAGAGCGCCATGCCGGCCTTGCCATCATCGGCGGCGAACCACACCGCGTCGTGGAATATCATCATTCCGGGGAGCCTGTCCTCCGCGGCACGAATCCCCTGGAGGCCGTATTTTCGCACGGCTTCGGTACCTGCCGCCGTGGCATCCGTCCGCCAAAGCTCGTAGGCCGTGGCCGAACCACGCGGCGATTCCGTCCAAAAAAGAAAATAGGGGCCGTAGCCTTTGCACCGCCTCGGTCCCCAATCTCCCGCCCATTCATCCCGGAGAAGCCGCGCTTCGCCCTGCACGGTGTCCCAGGTCCAAAGCTGGCGTGAGCCGTTCTGCAACACGGGATAGTATAGACGGTCACCATACGCCGCGAGCGAATCGCCCGTATTCGTGGAGATACCGACCAGCGATTCCGTTCCTTCCAGTGTGCCGTCCGTGCGCCACAGTGCGTCCCCTGTTCTGAGGTAGATGCGGTCATCAATGGCCACAATGCCGGCCATATACGTGTCAAGCAGCATCCGTGTGGTTTGTGGCGTGCCCCCTGTGCCCCACACACGCCTGTTCAGGGAAAAAACCGCCCCGCCATGGACGGCGACTGCGCCGTATACACCGTAGAGGGGTTCCGACGCCTCCTCCACGAGCATTGCCGTAGTCTCGGCAGTACCCTGTGTGATCCACCACTGCGTAATGTCCCCCCCTTTCTGCGCGGCGACCAGCAGCTTGTCCCCGAAACGATAGGGCCTGTGGAGAACGCCGTGCCTGGCACTCAACGAAGGATCGAGCGGCAACAGGGGCGTGAGTTCCACTTGCAAACCCTTCCCCACGGCTTCCGAGGGCACGGTTGGACTCTCGGAATAGGCTTCTCCTCCACCCCCCCACAGGAGGAGGCCGTGCAGCATCCCCAGCCCCACAACTACTTTGAAGAATCGGCCGCGAAACCGGGCCCCGTGACCCGTCCATTGAATCCTGTTCATGGGAGCACCCCTTGTGTTTTTGAAGATCCAATCCGGTTACGATAATTCCTTATACCATTATTCCCGAAAAAACACAATATATTTTTTTACGTTAACACGTTTATGCGTCAACACTCGGTGAAGGCAGGCGGGGCGAGGTCCATTCAGGACTTATACCGTGTACCGGAGAATATGCATGCGCACGCGGAAGGGGGAGGCAAATGCCCCGTGGCAAGACCCGTCACGGCCATGTCCGGGATGATCGTGTGAGGGCAGGCAGGGGGAATGCGAGAGGCCTACTCCGCTTCCATCGTGCCTTCCAGGGCGCTGATGACACTCTTGAAAGCGTCTCGGTTTTGCTCGTTGAGCGCGGCGAGTTCCTTGTGCGCGTCAAGCACCAGGCGGGCAAACTGCCTGGAGTCGGCATGGTGCTCCGGCAGGGGCTGCAGACCGCTTCCGGAGACGTTCGTTTCAGTGAGGATGGTGAACACCTGGTCAAACCCCACGCTCTCCAACAAGGTGTTGATATCCCGGTTGGTCGAGATGATCACCGCCTGGTGTCCACAGTGTTCCTGTGTATAGCGTGTAACTTTCGCCAGGACACCAAGGTTTGTGCTGTCGATGCTCTCTGTTTCGGTCAGGTCGATGATCACCTCGTGGATCTGTCCGCCGGAAAGGGTCTTTTCGAGAAAAGCGTTCAACGCCGCGGGCCCGCCGAACACACCGCCCATGGTGTAGCGAATCTCGCCGACAAACTTCAGCACCAGGAAAACATCATGGATGGCATAATCTATCCGGCCCTGGCCCATACCTAGCCCTCCTTCCGCACCAGGAGCATGGTGATGTCATCCGGCGGCGTATCCACGGTCTCCAGGCCCAGCCCTTCGTACAACGATTCCAGATCCACATCGAAATGGCTCATTTCATTCTGGAGAATCAAGAGCCGTTCGTCGAGACTCTCGCGTGGGAACAACTCAAAGACACCGTCGGAGAACAGGCCCATCACGAAGCGGTCGGGGATCGTCATGGTCTCCGTTTTGAATTCGGCATGGCTGAAAAGGCCGACAGGGAGGTTCTTTTCGCCCACGAACTCGGGCTCACCGCCCTCCTGGTTCAGTAGGGGGTAGGGGAAATGCCCGCCGTTACTATAGGACAAGGTCTTTTCTCCCAAATCGAGTACGGCGTAGAACATGGTGAGGTACTTGTCGAAATCCTGGGTGTAGATGTCGTCGTTGAGACTCTTCAGCACGCGGTCGGGATAGAGCACCGTGTCATTTTCCGCCTGCCGGTATTGCTCCAGCAGGGCGTTCATGGTGGTCTTGAGCAACACGGTTACAAAAGCGGATGAAACCCCGTGACCGGACACGTCCGCGATGTAGAATCCCACCCGCGATTCGTCGATCTGGAAGTAGTCCACGAAATCACCGCTGAGCAGGGCCGATGTTTTCAACATGCGGCTGAATTGGACGCCCAGCACTTCTCCCCGCGCGGGGGGAAGCAACTGGAACTGGATTCGCCGGGCCGCGCTTTCGTCCTCTTCCAGTTGATGGAGGCTTTCTTCCAGCGCCCTGTTGGTCTCGACGAGATGTTCCCTGAATTCACGGTTCTCCCGGATCAAGCGGGCCCGCTCCAGGCATTTGCGCACCGCATGTTCCAGGGTCATCATGTCCTGGATGGGCTTCATGATGTAGTCCCAGGCACCCAGCTTGAGGGCCTCCACGGCATCCCGCATGTCGCCCGTTCCCGACACGATGATAATGGGGGTTTCGGGGTAATCAATGGAGAGTTTTTCCAACACGCGCAGCCCGTCCACCTCTGGCATACGAAGGTCGCAGAGCACGAGATCCGGGTGCTCCCGCTCGAAGACCTCCAGTGCGATGCGCCCGTTTTCCGCTTCGAGCATTTCGAAACCACTGTCCTCAAGGTACGTGACGATGCTCCGGCGAACGGTGCTTTCGTCTTCCACGCTCAGAATACGTGCGCTTTCCGTGTCCATTGTCAATACCTTCCCGTCTCGGCCAACCGAAACACGGCCGCCGCCAACGGCGCCATGTCCGTCAGTGGTTTCATGAAAATATGGTCCGAAGTCAGCCCCAAATGCCTGAGCTCCTCGGGTAGTGTATATCCCGCCGTGCCTGTGTGAATCAAGAATAACAGATCCGGCCGTTCCTCGTGCAGCATCATAATGGCCGTGTTTCCGTCCATGTCCGGGAGCCGCATATCCATCACACATACGTCAAACCTGCCTGCACGCGCCTCTTCCAAGGCCTCGCGCACCGTTCCGGCCTCCGTGACGTCCATACCTTCGTCCTCAAGATAGAAGCCCAGGTTCTTGCGCAGATTCGGCTCGTCGTCTACGATAAGGACCCGCACGGCCATGGTCATCACACCCCCAGGTCCAGCGGAAGCCGCATGATGAATCGCGCGCCCTGGCCCGGCGTGGATTCAACGCTCATGGTTCCCTTGTGATGCTTGGTGATGATGAAGTAGGAAACCGACAGGCCCAGTCCGGTGCCCACGCCCACTTCTTTGGTGGTGTAGAATGGATCAAACACCCGGCGCCGAACCTCTTCCGTCATGCCCGGTCCGTTATCCTCGACCTCCAGTTGGGCGTACGGGTCGGCCCGCAGGGCACGCAGCACAAGGGTGGGATCTTGCTGTTCCGGGTTTTCCGCCAGCGCCTGCGCGGCGTTCTTGATAAGATTCAAGAGCACCTGCTGCACTTTCGTTTTCTCGCACCGGATTTCCAAGAGATCGGGGCTGAAGTCACGGACGATCTTCACCTGGCGAAAATCATAATGCTTCTTGAGGTCATAGTCGTTCGCGGCAAGCCTCAATACGGAATCCACCATTTCAGCCACGTTCACCGGCGCGAAACGCGATTCACTTTGCCGACTGAAGGCCAGCATGTCGGCCACGATCTTGGCCGCACGCGCCCCGTCCGCCTTGATCCCCGAGATGAACTCCAGGATCCCCCTTTCCTCGAGGTATTTTCGAATCGTGACAATATCGGTGCCGAGTGATTCCGCAACCTTCGTGTTTCGAGGAAGTTCATCCGAGGTGCGCCGGTCGATATTCTGGCATGCCTGAAGAATCCCGCCCAGGGGATTGTTGATCTCGTGCGCCATGCCTGCGGCAAGGCCGCCGACCGACATCATTTTCTCGGTCTGAACCATCAACTCCTCAATCTGCACACGTGAGGACACATCGTCGATTCGAATCACCGCACCGTCGGCATTTTCCGCGCCCAGCGGGTAGACAATCAGGTCACAGGTCAGTATTTCGTCCTGGGCATCCCGGACACTGAAGCGCTCCGCCTCCATGGGTTCGCCCGTCGTAATGGCCTCCCGAACGCGCATCACATAGTCCTCGGGAATGGGAAAACACTGATCGAAAGGCCGCCCCTCCGCCGCATCGGGGTCGTAGCCGGTCACCCGTACCGCCTCCTGGTTCCAATGCGTTACCCGGCCAAGATGATCCACGCCGATAATCACGGAGGGCATGGAATCAATGATGTTGCGCAGGTACCGGCGCAGTTCGGTCCGTTCCGCTTCGGCCTCTCTTCGGGCCGTTACATCGCGAATGCTGGCGACAATGGCCTTGGGCCGGCCCTCGGCATCGCGAATGAGCGTTCGGTTTTCACTGGCCCAGATGTATTCGCCCGTTTTCTTTTTGAGACGAAATTCCACTTCATGGGCGACCTCGCCGCCGGGTGCCGAAGCCACCAATTCCCGCGTGTGCCGTTCCACCAGCGTCCGGTCGTCGGGGTGAATGCGTTCGGCCACGCCCGCGGCTTTCATGTGGTTCAATTCGCCCGGCGAAAACCCGGTAATTTCCCGTGCCGCCGGACTGAGATACTCATAGGTCATGCTGTCCAGGTTGAGCTGGTAAAGCATATCCCGCGTGTTTTCCAACACGTTCCTGAAACGGGCCTCGCTCTCCCGAAGGGCGATCTGCGCGCGCTCACGAACCGCCATCTCTTCCCGCAGTTGCAGGTTGGACGCACGCAGCGCACTGGTCCGGTGGTTAAAGGCATAGGCCAACTCGACCAATTCACCCGGCGCCGTGTCCCCCAATCCCTGCAGGAAATCCCCCTCGGTCTCGGAGAGTCCCGTCAGGTACCCCCGCATATGTCGCAAGGGCAGAATGAGGTCGCGCCGAACCAGCAGGAACGCCACCAGCAGCGCGATAACGACCAGGGCCACCATGGGACTCAATACCCGCAGCGCGACCTTGCGGGCCAGGGCCGTCGCCATTTCCTCGGGCGCCACCACCACCACCCGCCAATAGGATCGGGGCACGTGGAACAGGGACACCGTGGCCGCCTGTTGAAGGCGGGGGTCATGGGCCAGCGGAAACTGCTCCAGCATTTTCGTCGTTTTCGTCGGACCGGCCAGGGGATCGTGTTTCATGGCCACCACCAACTTGTCCGCGTTGGGATAGTCCCCCAGGTCCGCGCCTGCCAGTTCCGACAGTTCCGCCTGGGCGCTGGGAATTCGCAGCATGCGCGTTAGAATACGAAACTCGTTTACCCGATCCAGGGCATTCGCAACACCGCGAAAATCCGGATGGCCCAGGGCCACCGCGTTGACCGATGGGAAAGCAAAGCCCCCCTCGCCCGCCAAAACGCCGTTATTACCGTCCGGCACTTCCAGACCGGGGACGGGGTAGAAGAAGCGATTGTGCCGATCCACCAGGAAGGCATAGCCGTTGGGCGGACTGAGAGCCGACTCGAAATAGGCCTTCAATCGAACCACGGGAAGGTCCGCCGTGGCCACGCCGGCAAAACGCCCCTGTTCCGTGTAAAAGGGCACGGAACAACTTACGATGGATTGCTCCGTGAAGGGGTCCGTATAGGGGAGAGACCAATAAATGGTTTCAGCACCCATGAACCGGGCCGCGGCATACCAATCCCGTTTCCGGTAGGTTTGCAGCATCGCCGTGCCTTCGAGAGCCGCCTTCTCAATCGTGCCGTCCGCCGCGAAACGCCAGACCGCGTTCAGGGGGGAAGGGCTCCCGTCGTGTGTTTCAAACCACACGCCGCACCCCAGGATTTCACCCTTCCGCCCTTCGTCACCAAGGATCCATTCGGCGGCCTCCGCCGCGCCGGGGTCGCGCGCGATTTGCGTCCCGAGCAGGGACATGGTATGCGCCACCCCCTCGGCATAAACCAGCCGCTGTCCCAATTCCGCCACGAGACCGTTACCGGTCTGCTCCAGCGTGTAATCCACGCTTTCGCGGAAGGCGCGACCCACCGTCCACAGTGCCACGCCCACCGTGCCCCCGATAATCACGAGCAGAAGCAGCACGAAACTGGTATACATGCGGAACTGCAACCCCGTATACCAGGGCATGGTAGAGGACCGGGCGGATGAATCCACGTTACGCTCCGTTTGTTCCGGCATAGAGTCGCCTCCGCCATGCGCGGCATCTCGCCCAACCAACACCCTCTCGCCGCATCATACCGCTGCTCTTACTATATCCGAGCACTGGCCGTGTTTCAATGCCCGCGACCATGGGGGGCCTGCGTCACCAAAGTGAGTTTTTCGATTTTTCTTTTGTTTTTGGGCAGTAGCATGTAGTATATATACTACATGGCCGTTGATTACAACCACAGGAGGATTGAGTCTGACCCGGCTCCAACAATTGGAAGCACACCGCAAACATGTCCTTGAGCAACTCGCCGCCATCCGCTCGTTACGCAAAGGCTCCCTGAATGAACAGTGGTTTCCCGTTGTCCGCAATGGCAAGAAAACCGGTGAGCTTCGAGGACCACATTT
>JAJRTN010000086.1 GCA_024278275.1 Candidatus Hydrogenedentota bacterium | reverse complement strand
TTCGAGAATTGGACCCTTAACCTGGCCTGGCGCGTTACGCTGCTGGGCACGGTTCTGATTCTCGTCACGTTCCTGCTCCGCATTGTCCAGATCGGCCACTTGCCTTTCACCAACGCCGCGGACTCCCTCAACCTGTTCGTTTTTTTCGCTTCGGCCACGGCGCTTTTCGTGACTTGGCGCGGTTCACTTCGTTCCCTGCTGGTGTTCTACCTGCCGCCCGTGGCCTGCGTGGCTTCGGTGGCTGCCTATAAGGTGCTCACCGTGTGGGGCGATGGTTTTCCGAGAGCCCTTTCCAGTGTGCCCTTGCTGTTGCACGTGGGCATGGTGTTCCTGGCCTATGCGCTTTTTTTTATCGCCAGCCTCAGCAGCGCGGCCTATGTCTATCAGTCCCGCCAGTTGAAGCGGCGCCGGACCACGGGGCTTTTTCGGCGCCTGCCTTCGCTTGAGCGACTCGACGGCACCCTGTTCCGACTGGTTCGCCTGGGATACCCCATCTTTGTGCTGACCATGTTGTTGGGCCTGGTATGGGCCTTCCGTGAACAGCAACTCCTGTCGGCCGAATGGTGGTTGTCGCCCAAAGTATTCCTTTCCTTCTCGGTGATGGGCGTCTATGCCGTGAGTTTTCACGGGCGATCATTGGGCGTGCTTCGCGGTCCGAAACTGGCCTACTTCATTTGCCTTGGATTCGGTTCGCTGTTGCTGATTTCACTGTTGCTGCGCGTTCTGCAGCTTTCTTCCTGGCATTTCTACGTGGAGACATAAATGGCACTCACCGTCACCGGGATGAGCCACCACTCCAGCCCCGTCGAGCTGCGTGAGCGGGTGGCCATGACCGACGACCATCTGCCCGCGGCCCTTCAGGATATTCGACGCCGTCTTCCCGAGAGCGGCGCGGTGATCCTCAATACGTGCAACCGCATGGAAGTTTATGTCCATGTTCACGTGCCGAGTGAAGATATCCTGAGCGCCGTGCGGGAACTCATCTCGAAATGGCACCAGTTGCCCGAAGCTGACTTCGCTCCCCATCTTTACGAGTATCGGGATGAAGCCGCCATTGCCCACCTTTTTCGCGTGGCATCGAGCCTGGACAGCATGGTCGTGGGAGAGGATCAAATCCTGGGGCAGGTCCATCATGCTTTCTCCATTGCCCAGGCCGAAGGCGCCCCGGACAAGGTGCTTCTCGCCGCGTTCCAGCGTGCCTTCAAGGTGGCCAAGGAGATCCGCACCAAGAGCAACATTGGCGCGGGCAAGGTGAGCGTGGCGTCGGTCGCGGTGGACCTGGCCGTCTCCATCTTCATGGATCTGGCGGATAAGACGGTCATGATCATTGGATCGGGCGACACGGGGGAAACGGCGCTGAAGAACCTGATCGAGAAGGGCGTGGGCCGGGTTATTGTGGTCAACCGAACCGTTGCGCGTGCAAGCGACCTGGCCGACCGCTACGACGGTGAAGCGGTGGCCCTCAAGGATCTGGATCAGCACCTGCACCGGGCGGACATCATCGTGTCTTCCACCGCCGCCAAGGAGCCTATTCTGCGCGCGGATGATTTTCAGCGCGCCTTGAAGCTGCGTGACCGGGAACCCATTTTTGCCATCGACATCGCCGTGCCCCGTGATATTGACGAGCATGTGAACGAGTTGGACAATGTCTACCTCTACAACATCGATGATTTGCAGAAGGTGGCCGACGAGAACATGGCGGCACGTCATGCCGAGGTGGCGGCCTGCATGGAGATTGTGAAGCGCCAGGCATCGCGTTTCACGTCGTGGCATAAGGGGTTGCAGGCCGAACCCACCATCGTCTCCATGGCGCAGGAGTTCAACGCCATCCGCGAGCGGGAGTTGGCCAAGACGCTGGGAGCCTTGCCCGACTTGACGGAGAAGCAGCGCAAGGAGGTGGAGTACCTTACCAAGCGCATCGTGAACACCCTTCTGCAACGTCCCATGACCCAGATTAAGCGCGAGGTGACGCAGGAAGACCCCCATCGGGTGCTGCTTCTTGTCAAACGGCTATTCGGTTTGAAGGAGGAATCTTGAAGAAGTGCATTATCCTGGGGTCGCGGGGCAGTGAACTGGCCCTCACCCAGTCCAAGCAGGTGGCGGAGTGGATCCGCCGGGCCGTGCCGGACATTGAGGTTCGCATTGAGATCTTCACCTCGAAAGGCGACAAGATCCAGAACATTCCCCTCGCAAAGATCGGGGGAAAGGGCCTGTTCACCAAGGAACTGGAGACGGCGCTGCTGGACGGCTCCATCGATTTCGCGGTACACAGCCTGAAGGATCTGCCGACCGAGTTGCCCGAGGGCCTGTGCGTGGGCGCGGTGCCCGTGCGCGAGAATCCCTGCGATGCCCTCGTCAGCCGTGCGGGACACACCCTGGCCAACCTTCCCCGGGGCGCCCGCGTGGGCACATCCAGCCTGCGGCGCAAATCGCAGCTCTTGGCCCTTCGCCCGGATTTTGAGATCGTGGACCTTCGCGGCAACGTGCCCACGCGGGTGCGCAAGATGACGGAGCAGGGGCTGGACGCCATCATTCTCGCCTCGGCCGGTCTGCACCGCCTGGGCATGGCGGAGGTTATCACGGAACTCATCCCTCCGGAGACCATGCTGTCCGCCGTGGGGCAAGGTGCGCTCGGTATAGAAATCCGCGGCGATGACGACGACATGCGCGCCATCCTCTCCCATTTGCACCACGAGGAAACCGCCCTTGAAGTGACCGCGGAACGGGCGTTGCTCGCCGGCCTGGGCGGGGGCTGCCAGGTTCCCATTGGCGCCCGTGCCCGAATCGACGGCAACGAACTGGTGTTGAATGCGTGCGTGTGCGCGCCCGACGGAAGCCAGGTGCTGCGTCAATGCGTGCGCGGCCCCCGGGCCGAAGCGGCCGATCTCGGCCAGACCGCCGCGAAAACGCTGCAACGGGATGGCGCGCTCCGTTTGATGGTGCTCGCGGAGCACCTGGAAGGTCCCGTGCCCAAGCCTCTCGCGGGAGTGCGCATCGTGATCACCCGAGCTCGCGGCCAAGTCGGGGACTTCGCGGAAGACCTCGAACGACTGGGCGCCGACGTGGTCGAGTTCCCCACCATACGGGTAAAGGACCTGACGCCGCGGGAGGAAGTGGACGCAAGCTACGACTGGCTTGTCTTCACCAGCGTGAACGGTGTCGAAGCCTTCGCGCGCTGGCTTGAAGGTCGGGACAAGTCTTTCGGCGACTTTGGAGACGCTTCCGTTTGCGCCATTGGTTCCGCCACGGCCCGCGCCCTGCTCGACCGGGGGGTGCCCGTGGCCCTGACCCCCGACCGCTTCGTTGCGGAATCGCTGTTGGAGGTTCTGGAACAGTTGGAGGGCTGCCTGCCGGGAAAACGCTTCCTCATGCCACGGGGCAACCTGGCGCGCCCCCTGGTGCCCGACGCGCTGCGCGCGCGGGGCGCCGAGGTGACGGAGCTGACGGTCTACGAAACCGTGCCGGCCGAGATCACGCCCGACGCGGTAAAAGCCTTGCTGGCCTCGACCCCGGATCTCGTGACCTTCACCAGCACCTCCACTGCGCGAAACTTCCGGGAATGTTTCGACGCGGCACAGATGGCGCAACTCCGGGAGCACGCCATATTCGCCTCCATTGGCCCCATCACCTCGGAAAGTGCCCGGGAACTGGGGATGGACATCACCATCGAACCCGGGCAGCATGATATTCCCGCGCTGGTGCATGCCATTGCCACCTATTATCGCGACAAAAAACGAAGTACGGATTGACCCCTCAGGAGCCCTCACTCATGTTCCCCACCGTTCGACTCAGGCGCTTGCGCCGCAACGCGACTTTTCGCCGCATGGTGCGCGAGACCACCTTGTCCGTGGACGACCTCATCCTGCCCCTCTTTGTGCGACCCGGTACGAACGTGCGCAATCCCATCGGATCCATGCCGGGCCAGAACCAGTGGTCCGTGGATACGCTGGTGGAGGAAGCCCGGGAAATCGAACAACTGGGCATCCCCGCGATCATTCTCTTCGGCATCCCCAAGATGAAAGACGCCACCGGCAGCCAGGCCTTCGCCCCCGACGCCATCGTCTGCCGTGCCGTCGAGGCGGTGAAGAAGGCCTGTCCCGAACTCTGCGTGATTACCGACGTGTGCATGTGCGAGTACACCGATCACGGCCACTGCGGCGCCATCCGTAATAATCGTGACGGTAACCCGGACGTGGACAACGACGCAACCCTCGAATTGCTGGTGAAGGAAGCCCTCGCCCATGCCGGGGCCGGGGCCGACATGGTCGCTCCCTCGGACATGATGGACGGCCGCATCGGTGAGATCCGCGCCAACCTCGATGATGCCGGTTTCTCCGACGTGCCCGTCATGGCCTACAGCGCCAAGTTCTCCTCGGCTTTTTACGGACCCTTCCGCGACGCCGCCGAGTCCCCCCCCCAGTTCGGCGACCGCCGGTCCTACCAGATGGACCCCGCCAACCTGAAGGAAGCCGTGCGTGAAATGGAGTTGGACGTGGACGAAGGGGCCGACATCATTATGGTGAAGCCCGCCCTTCCCTACCTTGACGTGATCCGCTACGCGGCGGACGAGTTCGAGGTGCCCGTAGCCGCCTACAACGTGTCCGGCGAGTTCGCCATGGTCAAGGCCGCCGCCGAACGGGGCTGGGTGGACGAAAAGCAGTGTGCCCTGGAGTCACTCCTGTCCATTCGCCGTGCCGGCGCGAAAATGATCCTCACCTACTGGGCGAAAGACGCCGCCCGCTGGCTGGTGGAGTAGGGCTGAACAGAACCGCGGACGGCTTTCGCAGGGTGCGCTTCAACGCATCGGTCCGCAATGTTTCCCCTTCGTTACCGCGAGCCTCCGGGGGAACGCACGGTGTGGACGTCCCGCCCGCATGGAGGCAAACAATAAACAGCCTGTTCGAGCAGACAGAAAAAGAACGATGGCGCTTTCGCGGCTTGTCGGGGGCAGACGCGCATTGGATCGGGGGAACGGCGGGCCAAGGCCCACCCTGCAAAATTATCCCGGCCTGGCCGGAATCAAAAGACCGTCATTGCGAGGGAGCGTGGACAGCCAACGCGGCTGCTGAAGGGCCGTGAACGGCTGTGAGAAATTGGTACTCTCAGGTTTGATTTGTAAAGAAGTATACGGGTAAGAGACTACGTGATCTTCGGGCCGACGCGCCCGGTTTTCTCGTTTCATATTTTTTCCAAAGGATTCCCATGCTGCGCCGTTATTGGTCTCATCTATGGAATGAAATGTCGGCCACGGGCCGGCGCACCTTTCCGTGGGATCTCACGCGGGGCGCGGCCTCGGGCGCTTTCGCCACCATCCAGACCATCTTCGCGCTCGCCGTGGCCATCAAGTATTTCGACGCCACCACCACCCAGAAGTCTGTCATCATGGCCGCCAATGCCTTGGGGTTGCTGCTGTCGCTGGCCTATGCGGCCTGGTCGCCCGTATTGGCGCGCAAGACCTGGCGCGCGGCCCTGCCCACGGTGGGCGTGGCGTGCGGCCTGTTCATCGCCGCTTTGGCGCATAACGCGGCGGTGTTCACCGTCGGCACGACGTTTTTTGGCATCTGTGCGACCCTCCCCTTACCTATCATGACCGGAATCTATCGGGATAACTACCGGGGATCCGTGCGGGGGCAGGTCATGGGCATCTCCTTCATCGTGGCCTCCCTGGTGGGCCTTGGCGCACAGTTCGGATGTGGCGTTTTGCTGGACAGAACCCTGGAAAATTATCGCGCCATTTTCGCGTGCATGGCCGGTCTCGCCCTTTTGGCGGGTTTCGCCATCCTGAGAATGCCCGGCGGGAACGGTAACCGGGATGACGTTTCCGCCAACCCTCTCGCTTCGTTTGGGGCCATACGGGAGAATCCCGTTTTCGGGTATGTCCTGATGGCCTGGTTTCTCTTTGGTTTCGCCAACCTTTTACTGATGCCCCAACGCATTGAATATCTTGCCGATCCCCGCTACGGTATCGGCCTCACGGCGGGGCAGATTGCCTTCATCATCGGCGGAACGACCGAAGCCGTTCGACTGATCGTGACCCAGGTATGGGCACGCCTTTTCGACCGCTTCAATTTCATCAAGCTTCGCATCGTCCTGGTACTCATGATCCTTGTTTCCATCGCCATCTATTACAACACCACCTCCATCCCCGTAATCTTTCTTGCCACGGTGCTGTTGGCGGCGGCCCACGGGGGTGGAAGCATTGCGTGGACCCTGTGGGTCACGAAGTTTTCCCCGCCCCATGAGACGGCACGTTACATGTCGGTCCATACCTTTCTCACCGGTGTTCGGGGGGCCATGGCGCCATTCGCGGGTTATTTTCTCGTGGAACACCTGGGGATTCGCGGCACGGCTCTTTTCTCGTGCGTGCTTATCGCCCTGTCCCTCGTTATCCTGTGGCGAATCCGGGACCGGGCTTTGCGTTCGGATCAGTCGTCTTCCGCGATTCCGGCCCCGGGGGCGGTGGCCGAGTAGGCCATGCACGTGTCCGACCAAAGCGCCGGGAAGAATGGGGGTGCGGACCAAGGTTCACTGCGGGGAGAGCCGTGAACGACTACGTTGCCGGTGGCAGGGTTTGCAGACCGAGGTCAATGGTGTCGCCGGGGGGGAGCGCGACTTCGGGGATCTCCAGGACGCCGCTCGATTCGGTTTTGAGCCGCAGTGTGAAGGAGCCGGGCGGAATGTGCGAAAAGGCGGCAACCCCGTCTGCCGTGGTGTCGGTTTCAGCGGGCCACCAGGGACCGCGGGTGGGGTGAATCATCATGAGGGCCACGTTCTCGGCGGCCAGGGCACGGCCATCCGGACGGTGCAGCGCCATAATGAGGGTGGCGGCACGCACCATCTCGATCACCATTTCATCGGCCACGTTTCCCGTGTCGGGGAGGACATGGTAGAAGTTGTTGGGGAAGTAATTCAGTTTCGGGTCCCAGGCACGCAAATAAAGATGAACATCGCCGGGAAAGGCGATGCGGCTTTCGCCCCGGTCGTTCGTGGGCGGCCCCGTGGCAATGGGTTCGTCGAAGGCGTTGGGCTCGTGCGTGGCAATGGGAACCATGGCGGAAAGGCCGTTACCCTGGCGGTCCGCCACCCGCATCCGGCCTGAGACGGTTGTCACCGGCGCGGGGGCCGACTGGCCGCGCGGCGCGGGTTCTTCTGGCGAGCAGGCGGCAAGAGCGAACACCAGCAACGGGAGGAGCGTCCATTGCCCTGCGGTCATGCGTCCGTATTTCACGCTCGGCCCCGCTCCTGGATGCCGAACTGGGTATCGTAGAGCCGCTTATACATGCCGCCGTGCCGAAGGAGTTCCTCGTGCGTCCCCTCCTCGGCAACCCGCCCGTTATCAATGACCACGATGCGGTCGGCCCGCTGAATGGTGGACAAACGGTGGGCGATGACCATGGCCGTGCGGCCCTTGAGGAAATGATCGAGCGCCTCCTGAATGAGCTGCTCGCTCCGGGAATCGAGGCTTGACGTGGCTTCGTCGAGGATGAGGATGGCGGGATCCTTGATGAAGGCGCGGGCGATGGCCAAACGCTGACGCTGCCCGCCGGACAAGTTGACTCCCCCCTCGCCGAGCCGCGTATTGTAACCCTCCGGAAGTTCCTCAATGAACTCGGCGGCATTGGCGGCCATGGCCGCTTCGCGGACGCGCTCATCGCTGTAGGCCTGCTTGCCGAAGGCGATGTTGTCCCGAATACTTTCGGCAAAAAGGATGGTATCTTGCGTCACGATACTGATTTGGTCGCGGAGACTTTCCAGGGTGGCCTCCCGGATGTCCACGCCGTCAATCTTCACCGCCCCGGCCACCACGTCGTAGAAACGGGGGATGAGCTTGACCAGCGTGCTTTTCCCCGCGCCGCTGAAACCGACGAGGGCGACCATCTCGCCCTTCTTGATCTCGAGGTCGATCCCCCGTAAGACGGCTTCTTTGCCTTTGTAGCAGAAATGCACGTCCTCGAAGCGGAGACTCTCGTTCATGGGTTCCAGGGGCACCGCGTCGTCAGCCTCTTCAATGTCCGGCTTGAGATCGATGAACTCGAAGACCCGCTCCGCGCTGGCCACGCTGGTCTGGATCTGGTTGTTCACCGAGGAAAGTTTGCGCACGGGGTCGAGCATGAGACCGAGCGCCAGGTAGAGCGATATAAGGTGGCCGGGATTCAATTCACCATTGACCACGCGCTGACCGCTGACCAGCACAAAGGCCAGCAGGCCGACGATAAGCAGGAATTCGGTGATGGGACCGGTGGCGGCGTTGAGGCGCACCATCTGGAAAAGGAAGCGCCTGAGCCGGCGGATTTCTTCCCGTACCCGGCTAATCTCGTATTCTTCCATGTTGTAGCCCTTCACAATGGTGATACCGCGAACGGTTTCGTTCACCACGGAGGCCATGGAGGCGATTTTCTGCAATGAGCGGCGCACACTCCGTCGAAGTTTCTTGCCGATTCGCAGGAGGATATAGGCCACCGGCGGCAACACGCCGACTCCCACCAGGGTAAGCACCGGGTCGATACTCAAGGCAACAAAGAGAAAACAAACAACCTTGATGGGCTCGCGCATGAGTTTCACGAAAACACCGGACAAGCCGTTGTTCACCATGAAAATATCGTTGGTAAAACGCCCGATGACCTCGCCCGAACTGTGGGTTTCGAAAAAACCCACGGACTGGCGTATAAGATTCTCATACATACTTTGACCGAGATCGGTCGTGATGCGCGCGCCAATAGAGCCCGCATAGTATTCCTGCACGAAACGGGCCAAACCGATAAGCAGGCTGAGAGGAACGATAATGGCGCACATGATCTTCAGCCAACGCATGGGTTCACTGCGCATGGCCTCCACAATACTGTCCGCGTATTCGGCCGATAAAAAGTCCGGCGCCCGGCGAAACAAACCGATACACTGTTGCCGGTACTTCTCGACATCGTTCAGAAAGGCGATTTTGGGATCCACCGCGTTGGGGCCCGCTTCGGCCGGATCGTAGAAAGCGAGATTCACCACGCTGCCCACGCTTACCAACACCACCATGAAGGAAGCGGCGATAATAAACGCAAAAAAAAGGGAGATGGCGAGGCGTGCCTTGTATTGCCAGGCATAGCCCACCAAACGGCCATAAACCTGCCAGGCTGATCCCTTTGGTTTGCTGGCATCACGGGAATTGAGATCCGTTTCGGAGACGAGGCTGAGCACGCGTAAACCCCTGTGGTGGCGGGTATTGGGAACGGCCTAATGCTACCACACCGCTTGGCGAACGCGCAAAAGGCACCACGGGGTTATGATGCCCTCGTGGGGGCGGATGGCCCCGTGTGGACGGGGCGGATCGGACGCTGTTTTATCCCGCCTCTTCAGCCCAAAGGGTGTACTTCCGTGTTTTCCGGCAGGCGCGGCGAAATACGGTTTACTTGCCGGACAAGCGGCGCGCGGCCTTGACCGTGTTCTTCATGAGCATGACGATGGTCATGGGACCGACGCCGCCGGGGACGGGGGTGATGGCCCTGGCCTTCTTGCTCACGCCATCATAATCCACGTCGCCCACGAGGCGTGTTCCCGACTTGCGGGTCTTGTCTTCAATGCGGTTCATGCCCACGTCAATAACGATGACGCCTTCCTTGACCATGCGCGACTTCACGAATTGGGGCACGCCAATGGCCGCAATGAGGATATCCGCCTGCTTGGTGATGGCGGAAAGGCTCCTGGTCCGGGAATGACAAACGGTCACGGTGGCGTTGGCGCCGGCGGCCTTCTGCACAAAGAGCGCGGCGGCCGGTTTGCCCACGATGTTCGACCGGCCCACGATAACCACGTGTTTGCCCGCGGGATCATAACCGGAACGCAACAGCAGTTCCTGGCAGCCGGCCGGGGTACACGAAACGAATCCCTCGTTGCCCGTGAGCAGGCGTCCCACGTTGGTGGGATGGAATCCGTCCACATCCTTGTCGGGATTGATGTGCTCCAGCATTTTATCTTCGTCAATATGCCTGGGCAAGGGACTCTGCACGAGGATACCGTGGACCTTGGGATCCTCGTTGAGCTTCTTGATGAGATTGAACAGCTTGCGCTCGGTGGTCGAGGCGGGCAGGTCGTAAGAGAAGGAAGCGATGCCCAACTCGGCACAGGTTCGGCGCTTGTTGCGAACATAGATCTCGCTTGCCGGGTCTTCTCCGACAAGCACCACGGCCAGGCCGGGTACGATCTTTTTCTTCTTCAGCGCCTCCACCTCAAGCTTCAATTCGGCGCGAATCGCCGCCGATATCTTCTTGCCGTCAATGATTTTCGGACCCCGTTTCCCGGCCATGTCGCCTCCTCATAAAATCGGTCCCACCACGTTTCGGCGCTATAATAGCAACCTGTTCGTCCTGCCGCAAATTGACGAATTGCAGGGTGTTGCGCCCCGTGTAACCGTTCATGACGAGGAACGTCCGTGTTTCAGGGGTGTTGTGCCGTTACCATAAGCACACCTTACGCTCATCCCCGGGCATTGATCGTGCCATGCCCTGTCCATGGCTCGATTCGAAGCTCCCGGGAAAGACGTTTCACTGCCTCGGCGGTGAAGTGACCAATGTCCCAGGACATGGCGTTGGCGGTGCCGGCGGCCACGCCGAGACGGGCCATGGCCTCCAGGGACAGGCCCTCTTCCAGCCCAATGGCGAAACCCGCCACGAGGGCGTCCCCTGAACCGACGGCGTTCACCTCTTCGATAGGAGGCGGGGTGACCCGCAGACGTTCACCGTCGCGGGAGACAAGGGCACCGTCCGGGCCGAGAGAGAGGACAACCAGGGGGATACCGATGCCGTGAAAATGGTCCACGGCACGGAGCCGGTCGGACTCATTGACAATCTCGAAGCCCACCAACTCGGCGGCTTCCGTGTCGTTGGGCTTGACCATGTCCGGGTGGGCGCGAAGGCCCTCGGCGAACTCGGGACCGTGGGAGTCGAGGATGGTCTTCACCCCCGCCTCGCGGGCGATGGCGATCATCTCGCGGTAAAGCGAACGCAGCGCCGGGTCGGGCACGGTGCCGTTGAAGGTGACCACGCGGGCCTCGCCCACGACATGCCTGAATTGCCCGAGCATGGTGTCCATTTCGGCCCTGGTGACCGAAGGCCCCGGCTCAAAGAGGGGCGTCTGGCGGTGAAGGCCCGTTTCGAGGACCGTGGTGATGGTGCGGGTCATGCCGTCGATCCACACGGGGATGCAACGCACGCCGTCGTCATGTTCGATCATGTCCACCACGTGCCGCCCCGGCGGACCACCGACAATGACCATGGCGGCGGCATCGTGGCCGAGCGCCCTGACGGCGCGGGCCACGTTGTTGCCCTTGCCGCCGGGCACACAACCGACGCGGGAAGAAACATTCTTCTTCCCGACAGACAGGGTGTCGAGGAAGACGGTCTTATCGACGCAGGGATTGGGGGTTACGCTGAGGATCATGGGGGTTTTCCGAGAGGGCATTGGGTGGACCCGGCAGACCTGGTGGACAGCGCTCCCGTCGGGTCTTCTCTTCCCGTCACTAAGAGGGTGTTTGCAAAGTGTAGTTTAGGCTAACCCTCTGCCGCAAGAGACTGCCACCCCTTTCATCTGCCCGGCTTTGCCGGGCTTTCTTCTTGACTTTTAAGTATAGCGTATATAACATATGCTA
>JAJRTN010000085.1 GCA_024278275.1 Candidatus Hydrogenedentota bacterium | reverse complement strand
CGCGAAGATCGGAAGAATGCTTCTCCTTCCCGGCGTCAACCCTTTCCTCAAGTTCCTCCACCCGCTGCGCGAGGGCCGGCGCCTTGCCAAGCCTGCTTTCCAGCTCGGCCACCCGCTCCTGGAGCGCCTTGATCATGGCCAACAGTTCCTTTTCATGGCTGGAGACGTCGGCGGCCAGGGCGCTCGGGAGCGATGACGCCATAAAAAGCGCCGTCCCCGCGAGGATTACCCACCGTTTCAGCAGTGACATGGATTCTCTCTCCTTCCTTACGTGTTTTCTTTCCTGGACCAATATGCCCTTGAGGATGGTGCTTACTCTACGGGACGCGTGTTAGGGAATTATTTGGCCCATACGATTAGTCGGTTAATGTTTGGGCCAAACCGTGCAATTCTATTTGGCTTCAAGTGCGTAATGCCTGCTGCCGGGTCGAACATGGCGGCCGCACAAAACGCTAACGTTTTCCTAATCCTTTTGCGATACACTTTTTTATCGAAGGGGTTTAATTCGCGGACCGGTGCCGTGGGAGCCTCCTTTCGCGGCGTACTTTTCCGGCGGTGAAAAGCGGGGAAGGAGAGACCATGAGTTCGACAGACACCTGCGCCATGGGAGGTTTGGCGGATTTTTCGGCCCGCCCAAAACTTACCCCGCGTCAGAAGACCGTGATGGGACGGACCAAGATCGCCATTGAGGGTTTGGATTTCTATTACGGTGAAACCCAGGCGCTGAAAAACATCGCCATGGACATCCCGGAACACCAGGTCACGGCGCTTATCGGACCTTCCGGTTGTGGGAAATCCACGTTGCTCCGTGTTCTCAACCGGATGAACGACATTATCGCGGGGGTGCGCGTGACGGGCTCGGTGAAGATCGATGGCCGTGACATCCACGACGGGGGCCTGCTGGTGGATGAATTGCGGCGGCACGTGGGCATGGTGTTTCAGAAGCCCAACCCGTTCCCAAAGTCCATTTTTGAAAACATTGCCTTTGGTCCCCGTATCCATGGCATGAAAAACAAGGCCGATCTTCGAGAAATCGTCGAACAGAGCCTGAAGCGCGCCGCCCTTTGGGAAGAGGTGTGTGACCGACTTGATTCGAGCGCCCTCTCTCTGTCCGGTGGTCAGCAACAGCGCCTGTGCATCGCCCGCGCACTGGCGGTGGGGCCGGATATCCTGCTGATGGATGAACCCACGTCGGCCCTTGACCCACGATCAACCGCCCGCATCGAAGATCTCATGGACGAATTGCGGGGCGATTACACCATTGTTGTCGTGACCCATAACATGCAGCAGGCGGCGCGGGTTTCGGACCGGACGGGCTTCCTCTACGAGGGTGAACTGATAGAGTATGGTCCCACGGATCAACTGTTCCTGAATCCCGAGAAGCAACAGACGGAAGACTACATTACCGGCCGTTTCGGCTGAGCGACTGGAATCAAGATGCCCACTCATTTCATACATGCCATCGACGGTTTGAAGGAAAAGCTGCTCAACATCGGCGCGAAGGTCGAGGAGGCCCTGCGGGGAGCCGTGCGCTGTGTCGCGAATCGCGACGCCACGTTGGGTGCCGCCGTTTACGCGGGGGATGACGAGATCGATGCCCTGGAAGTCGACGTGGAGGAAGAATGCCTGCACCTGCTGGCACTCTATCAGCCCGTGGCGGCGGACCTGCGTTTCATCGTGGCGGCGTTGAAAATCAATAATGACCTGGAACGCGTGGGCGACCTGGCGGTGAACGTGGCGGAGCGCGGTACTTTTCTCGCTTCGCAACGGCCGCCCCAAGCGGCCTTCGATTTTCATCACATGGCCGGTCTCGCGCAGTCCATGCTGACCCGTGCGTTGGATGCCTTCGTCAACGTGGATACCCGGCTGGCCTACGAAGTCATCGCCGCGGACGACGAAGTGGACGCGGAGAACCGCCAAGTCTATATCTGCGTGCAGGACGCGATCCGAAAGTACCCCGAAGATCTCGAATCACTCATCCATTTGTTGAGTATATCGCGACATCTTGAGCGGATAGCGGACCTGGCGACCAATATCGCTGAAGACGTGGTCTACATGGCCAAGGGCGAGATAATCCGGCATGGCATCGAGGAGTACCGTCCCCTGTCCGGTTCCGAGACGGGGCGCTCCTCTTCTGGACCTGGAAGCGGCGGTTGACCGCAAGGGGACGGCGATAGGGCACGCGGCGTGGGGGGGGGATCGTCCGTGAGTAATCGCCATGGGGATTCCTCACCAACCGGTGTCCAGGTATGGCGGTCCGTGCCCTTTCCCCGCGTAAATGGAGGCCGTCTCGGCCCTGAAGAAACGGTATTTTTCAGCCTGTTGATCGTTTCTTTTCACGCTACCTCGAAAGCCCCGGGGTGACCAGCTTGACCTCTCGGCCCAGCTCCATGGATTTGCCCGAGCGCAGGTACTCAAAGCCGAGCTTCCCGCGCACTTCGTCGGCTTTTTTCCACACCCGTTCCCATTTCTCCGCCTGTTCCCCGTCGAAAAGCTGCAATTGGTGCTGGTTGTGACGCAGCATGGAAAGCGTCACCCCCACCAGGCGCACCCGTTCGCGGCGTGTCTTGCCCTTGGGGATCAGTTCGCGCAGGGCTTCGGTGATCTCCGCGTCGATACAGGTGGGCCGGGGCAGGGTGCGCGCAAAGGTGTGGGTCTGGAAGTCGCCATAGCGGACTTTCAAGGTGACCCGCCGTGCTTCCAGGCCGTTCTCGCGCACACGGTAGACGCAACGCTCCGTCAGGTAGGCGAGGGTGCGCTCGATCTGTTCCCAGTCGAGCAGATCCTTCTCGAAGGTGGTCTCCCGGCCGATGGATTTCGGCAGACCCCGGCTCTCCACTTTGGTAGCGGCCACACCCTGGGCCGCCCGTTGCAGGGTGACGGCCGTCTGCACGCCGAAGAGGCGCTCCAACATGGACAGGGGAATGGCGGCAAGCTGGCCGATGGTTAACACGCCCAGCGATTCCAGGGTCGCGCAGGTGCGCGGGCCGGCCCCGGGCAGCTTCCGCAGGGCCAGGGGCGCCAGGAAGGCCCGCTCCTCCCCCGTCGCCACGCGGATATACCCGTCGGGCTTGCCCTCGTCGGAAGCCACCTTCGACACCAGCTTGTTCGGGGTAATACCAATGGTGCAGGGCAAGTTGGTCCGCTTCCGGATCTCCGATTTGATATAGGCCGCGATGGCATCGTCCCCGCCGAAGAGGCGTTGCGACCCCGAAACATCCACATAGGCTTCGTCGATGGAGGCCACCTGCACCAGGGGCGACACCGTTTCCAGCACGGCCATAACCGCCTTCGAGGCCGCGCTGTAGCGTTCAAAGTGTCCCCGGATGAAGATGCCGTGGGGACAGAGCTCCCGGGCGCGGATGATGGGCATGGCGGAATGGACGCCGTACTTCCGCGCCTCATAGGAGGCGGTGGAGACCACGCCCCGCGTGTCGTCCTTCGTGCCCCCTATGATGAGAGGCTTGCCCCGCAGCGCGGGATCGCGCACCTGTTCCACCGAGGCGAAGAAGGCGTCCATATCGACATGCAGGATCCGGGTTTCCATGGAGGGCTTCATGTTGGTTTTTCGCGGCAAAACAACTGATAATTTATTCAGTTGTATTCTAGCCGCCATACCGGGAATTGTCAAGGCCCGGCGGGAAGTCTTCGGGACGAAGGGGATGAAGATGGTGGAGCATAAGGATCGCTTTGGCTTGCGCCGCATGGGGTGGCCGCGCCCTTGACCTCCCGGTGAACATGGTTTACATTGTGGAGAACGCGTGAGTATTGGGAGTCGGCCTGAAAACCTTTCCCGGCGCGGCAAGGAGTTGTTGGAAATGCGGAAGTGCCTTCTTGGTCTCTTGGTCATCACCGTTTCCCTTGCCGCCCAAGCGGACTATGCCTGGGAGTTCACCCGCGGCCTGGAGGGCTGGAGCGCCGAGGCGGGGCAGGCCTGGGGCGTCAAAGGGGTGTCGTTATCGTGGGAGGAACGGGAGCCGGGCGATGGCATGGCGGTCTTCACGGCCGAGGGCGGGGATTACCCCGATGGCTTCGAGCCGCGCATGCATATGTTCTTCTGGAACGGCGTGTTCTGGAACGCGGCGCATGTGGGGGTCGATGGCGGGCCCACGGGCCGGTATTGCGTGATGCGCTACCGAATCGTGGGAACACGGCCCTCGGATGGGGGAAGCATGGAATACGTGGTCCAGCGCTATAAAGGGGGGGAATCCACCACCACCAGGGCGCTTGGTGAGCCCGCGTTGGGCGGGGTGGGGCTTCACGTCACGGGCGATTGGGTGAATGTTGTCATTGAATTGGATACTGTACCAACGGACCCGGTCGAGCGGGTGATGGTGCAGCTTGGCTCGACGGCGCAGGGCAGCCAGGTCTTCTTCCCGGACGCGGGCGACCGTATCGAAATCGACTGGATCCGCTTCGTGGACGATGCCACGCCGTACCTGGCGGCGAATTTCAATGAGAGTCCCTGGCTGTGGCGGTCGTCCGGTGCTTTTGAAGATTTCTCGGTGGACGGGGGGCGGCTTCATGGCACATTCCCCACGGTCCCGGAACCGGGGAATGTTTCCGCGCCGGCCCTCTCGAACGACTTCGTCTTCCTGCGCACCCAGGGGACCGCCCCGGAACTTTACGTGAACACGCGCTACGAAATCCGCTGCGGCGGCCCGTGCGGAACGCCGTCCCTGCCCGGCCTGTTCCGGTTTACGGAGAATCCGCCCCCATCCGATGGCGACCTGTTGCCTTTCACGCTCCCCACGAACGGCGTGCGGACGGTAAACCTCCCCCTCCATACCGCGCCGGGCTGGGGCACGGGAGGGGCCTCGCCCTACGCCACGGGCACGTGGACCATGGACCTTGGCGGAGACGGGGTAACGGGAAACCTCGATCCGGCGTTCTCGAACGCCACCATCGCCTTCGACTGGATCAGTTTTTCACACACGCCGCAAACGGAATCGCCGGTGTTTGTCCCGGACCTCTTCGGGCTGTCGCCGGAGGAGGCCGCCGCGCGCCTTGGCGAAGTCAACCTGGCCGTGGGCGAGACCATCGAGGTGCCTACCGTGCAAACCCCCGTGGGCACGGTCTTGTCGTCGGTCCCCCCGGCGGAAAGCTGGGCCTATGAAGGGGACGCCATCGTGCTGCATATCGCGGCGGGACCGTTGCCGGAGGCGGAGCGGGTGATCGACGGCGCGCTCACGGTGGTGGATGGAGGGCGGCTGGCGCGGGATGGTCTCCCCCTGCGCGCCGTGGGGGCGAACTTCTTCAGCATGTTCTCGCGCACCCTGGACGATCCCGGGGACAGGAGCTACGTGGAGGGCCTGCAGACCCTCGCGCATTACGGGATCCCGTTCGTGCGATTCATGGCGGGGGGCTTCTGGCCCACGAACATGACGCTCTATCTTCGCGACAAGGAAGCCTATTTCGCGCTCATGGACGGCGTGGTGGCGGCGGCGGAAGACGCCCGGGTCGGACTCATCCCGAGCGTGTGCTGGTATGACGCCACGGTGTCGGACCTCATGGGTGAACCCCGAAGCGCCTGGGGCGACCCGAACAGCGCGACCATCGCCTTCATGCGGCGCTACACGGAAGAACTGGTGCTGCGTTACCGGAATTCGCCGGCTCTCTGGGCGTGGGAACTGGGCAACGAGTACAACCTGTCCGCCGATCTCCCGAACGCCGCCACCCACCGCCCCGTTGTCGTGCCCCACCTGGGCACGCCCGATTCCCGGAGCGAGGCCGATGACATGACCCACGACATGTGGATCGTGGCGTATGAGCAATTCGGCGAGGTGATCCGCGCCTTCGACGGCACCCACCCCATCACCACGGGCAACTCCGCCCCACGACCCAGCCAGTACCATCAGCGCATCGAACTTTCGTGGACCCAGGACTCCCGCGGGGAGTACCAGCAGAATCTTATCGACGTGACGCCGGACCCGCTCAATCTCGTGTCGATCCATTACTACCCGGGGTCCGCGGGCCCGCGCTTCAATGAAGGCGTGCCATCCTTCGCCGACATGCTCGGCCTGAGCGCGGAGGCCGCCCATGGCGCGAGACGGGCCTTCTTGCTCGGTGAGTTCGGCTATAGCGATGAAGACCTGGGCGGCGACGCCCAGGCGATTGAACAGCATTTCCGGGCGGACGTGGCGGATATTGTGAACAGCGAGACCGACCTCGCGGCGGTGTGGGTCTTTGACCTGCCCAGCCAGTCCAACACGGGCAACATCACCGCCACCAATCACCGGGCCTACATGCTTGAAGTGGTGGGCCAGGCCAACGACACCGACCGCGACGGCATCAACAACTTCGATGAAGTGCGCGGCACGGGGGGCTTCGTCACCGATCCCTACGACGCGGACACGGACAACGGAGGTGTTCCCGACGGGGAGGAAGTGGCGCGTGGCACGAACCCCCTGGACCCCGGCGATGACCAGCGGCACGCGACGGATACGGACCTTGACGGCACGATTTCGCTGTCGGAGCTGCTGCGCACGTTGCAGCTCTACCACGCCGGGGCCTACCACTGCGATGCCGCCGGTGAAGACGGCTATGCCCCGGGCGCGGGCGACCGAACGTGTCCTCCCCATTCCGCCGATTACGGCGCGCCGTTAGGGGCCCTCGGTCTTTCGGAGGTGCTGCGTGTCGTGCAGCTTCACCATTTCGGCGCCTACCACTACTGCCCGGGCGCGGGCACGGACGACGGCTTCTGCGCGGGTGCGGGTTCGGCGCCATAGGGTTGCCTGGGGGGATAAGGGGAAGGGAGACGGTCCCCGGCCTTCGCGCCACTTCGCGGTGCCCGGGAACGGACACCCTTTGGATACCTTCAACAATAAGGAGGCGAGGCACACGCCTCAGAAATCCAACTCGTTATTCACCGACAGGCCCGTGATGGCGTCGCCCATGAGGGGAATGTTCCCGGTCGTCGGCTTGATGGTCTCCATGCCCTTGGGACGCGGATAGGGCGTCGAGACCTGGCCTGTCTCGTAGTTGTATTGAAAGTCCTCGCCCGTGGACGTCTTGGGGACGCTCGCGACGTAATTGGGGACGAGCGTACCCAATGCGAGGGGATATTGCCCCGCCTGGCGGGCATAGGCGTTGACGGCCCGTTGCAATTCCGCCAGGCGCTGATTATCCGCGGTGTAGTCCGGCTTCTCTTTGGATAAACTGGTCAACACGGGGATGCCCACGAGCAAAACCAAGAGTATCAGTACAGCGAAGATGAAGTGCCTTAGCTCCAGGTTCATGGCATGAATCCTCCTGCCTCATTATACCGTGTTTCTCGCCGGATTCCCCTCTTTCCCGGAAAGAAAAAGGGTAACCGTTCACGACGAGGAACGCCCCTGTTTCAAGGGTGTTCTGTTGTTACCATAAGAACACATTGGCCTTCTCATGGTCACGACACGACACCCTTGAAATATCGCTCGTTCCCACGGTCCTCCGTGGGAATGCCCGGCGCGGGCGTCCCGCCCGCTCCCGCGTGGTACGGAAGCACACCCCATGGCGATGTCCACGGCCCCCCCGGACCGCCCTTCCTGTCATCCCGAACGTTGGCGGGCCATGTTTTGGTCTCCATTACCGCGATGGAAAGGGCACAAACCGTCACGCTTCGGTCGCGGCCCGTGAGGGATCTCGTTCGAGATTTCTCACAAACGCTTTGCTGTACCCACGCCACGCGCCCTATCGCCGCATGGCCGGGGACGTGGCTGCCGACCGCCAACGTTCGAAATGACAAGGAGGCGGAGACCGTGGGACGCGACAATCTGGGGGGAATCGTGACACCGTCCCATAACCCAGGTTGCCGCGGTCGCCGGAGGCTCCCCCACAATGACGGTTTATGAGAACGGTTATGCCCCCTTTTTGCAAATGACGCGCCCATGGTCGGGCCTGCGTCAATTTTGGGGGTTTTCATGCGGCGCGCTGCTCCCAGTATTCCTCGAACCGTCCTGATTGAATGACGCAACGCAGTGCGGTGATTGCGTTTGCGCCGCGTACGGTCCACTCCATGCCGGATT
>JAJRTN010000084.1 GCA_024278275.1 Candidatus Hydrogenedentota bacterium | reverse complement strand
CGGCAGATACCGAAGGCTCTCAAAGGACTATGAGCAATTGACCGAGAACAGCGAAGCCATGGTGCTCATCGCCATGATAAACCTCATGAGCAAAAGGTTACCCCTCCCCAAGGCATAGGGCCTTTGCAAACACCCTCTAAGGCACTAACGTCTCAGGCGGGTTTGGGCGACGCGGATATCTCCTTCGATGATGGCCACTCTAACCGGACCCGGAAAGGGTTCCCTGGTCAACAGCGTCAGCTTGTTGATGGTGACCGAAACATCTTCCGTGAGCTCCCGCTTCACATAGACCTCCAGCTTGCGGCGGGCCTCGGATTCTTCGTGCAGGGATTCGACTTCCGCCTGTATTTCCTGCCGGCGCGCGGTGAGTTCTTTCAACTGGACCAGCAGCTTGGCGATGTTCTCCTTGAGCCGGGGCGGCAGTTTGTCCAGCCGCGACCTGAGGGGATCCACCCGTTCCTGGATCTTCCTGATCTTAGGTTTCAGCCGTTCCAGCTCGGCCAGCCGTGCTTCAATCTTGGCGTGAAGCTTGTAGTCATGGCCGACGATCAACGAGGTTCTCACGCCGGCTTCAGTTCCGATGCGTTCCGCGTAGATGCCGCCCAACGCACACACCTCACCCCCGGCGATTCGTCCTTTTGCCACATCGACCCCGCCCCGGGCACGCACCTTGGATTGATTGATCTCCCGTTGGATAAATACATCGCCGCCGGCATCCAATTCCACATTGGCCAGGAACAGGGCAAAAACATCCCCTTCCACCTCTACTTTCCCATGGGGGCCACCGTTGATGCCGCCATGCACGATCAGGGTGCCCCCACAAATGATACGAGCGTCATCCACGTACCCATGAACCTCGATATCACCCGTCGCCGTAATCTCCGTCTGGGGGTCTACGTTTTCCCCGATAACCAGGGCCCCCGGATGGTTGATGTGACCCGTCGCCAAGCCCGCCGAACCCTTGATGGTCAGCACGTCATCCACGCTGACCACGCCACCCACACACCGAATACGGCCACTGACCTTCGCGTAATACTTCCGGTTCGCTTCGTCACAACGCACATTCCTGCCCGCTCGTAACTGTGCTTCCTTGGGTTCCCGCGGCGGAACGACATGACCGAAGACATCCCGCCCTTCCTTGCCCGCCACCGGCGCGGAAATCGTGGCCAGCAGATCACCCTCCCCCACGTTGACCTCCGCTGTGAGACGACGGTAGTCGGCCGCGCCGGTCTCGGGATCGATGTAAAAGCCCTTGGAAAAAAAATCCCGCGTCCATTCGATCTTGCCGTCCTTGGGCGGGGTGGGCGGACGGCCCTCCAGGATAACCGCGTTCTTGAGTTGAGGCCCGGCTTTCACGGCCTTACGGAAATTCTCGATGGCCTGCGCCTGGATCTCATCACTCGCCAGGCCCAGTCCGTGTAACTTGCCACGGACCTCCTGGACAGCCGCTTCAAGGCCTTCCGGCACGACCCGTCCACTGGCGAGCACCTGCATTTCGTCCTTGCCAAGACGAATCGAAAGGGAATCCTGCGCATCCGTTCTATCCGTTTCCGTCATATCCCTGTTTCCCGCCTCCTGTTACACCGGCACGGAGTCCGCCCCCCCTACCTCTTTTCACCATGGAAATCATATCACAATTGTGGTAAAAAATGAGTAAAATCTTCAAAACACACTTGTGCGCGGAAGATTTGCGGGATAAACAGGTGCGGACCACATGAAACCGTCCTCTTCATGGGAGGCACTACCATTCGTTTTCCAACGCCTGGACCCCGTGGTCACCCACCTCGAAGATCAGGTCGGCCAGGCGGGTGGCCTCGTTGCGGTCGTGTGTCACATGCAGCACGGTAACCGAAAACCGCGTCTTAAGGGTCTCCAGCAAGGCACACATTTCCAACCGCGTGTCGTGGTCCAGGGCGCTCAGGGGCTCGTCCAGGCACAGAATGCGAGGTTCAAAGGAAAGGGCGCGCCCCAGGGCGACCCGTTGTGATTCCCCGCCACTCAGTCCATGGGGCTTTCTGTCCAGCAGTTTCTCCAGTCCCAGCAGCCCGGCCAATTCCCCAATGCGTGTTTGCACGGCCCCACGGCCGTACCCACGTATGCGCAAGGCGAAGGCCAGGTGGTCGCGGACGGTCATGGTGGAGAAAAGTGCGCCATCCTGGGGCACATAGCCAATGCCCCGTTCCGCCGGTTTGCGTTCGGTCACGTCCTCTCCCATAATGCACACCCGGCCTGCGGAAACGGGTTTGAGCCCACACACGGCTTCCAGGATGGTTGACTTTCCACAGCCCGTTTTCCCCATGAGAACGCCATAGGACCCGGTGGGAATGGTGAGCGACACGTCCGCGATGGTGAAGCCGCCGTTTTTTACGGTAAGCTGATCCAGTGCAATCATCGGACGTACCTCTCGGACCCCATGAGACGCACGAGCACCAGCACCCCCACGGCCGCGACGATCATGATCATGGAAACGGCCACCGCCGCCTCCACGTCGCCCACGCTCATGAGCAGAAAGACGCTGGTGGACATGACCTCCGTCTTGAGCCGGGTGGCCCCCGCGAAAACCAGGATGGGGCCGAACTCACCCAAGGACCGTGCCCAGGCCAGGGTGGCCGCCACCACCAGGCCCCGGCGCGCCTCGGGCAGGGCCACCATCCAGAAGGCCTGCCCGCGCGAGCAGCCCAGGGTTTGCGCCACCTGTTCCCTGCGCGGGGAGATCTCGTCGAAAGTGGCCCGCATGGTGCGCACCGCGAAAGCGCAGGCCACCATGAATTGGGCGAGTATGACCCCGGGTATGGCGTAGGTGATACGGGTCCCGGTAACACCGTGAAAAAGGCCCTCGAACCACATGCCCGGTCCGGAACTGAAGAGGATGAGCAGACTCAAACCGATGACCAGGGGGGGCAACACGATGGGGATGTCCAGCACGGAATCAATAAAAGATTTCCCGATGAACCGGAAGCGCGACATGACATACCCGATGGGTACGGACACCCAGAGGGAGAGAATGGTCGTAATGCTGCAACTGATGAGACTCAGTTTGATGGAATAGCGGATTTCCGGGGAAGCCAGCGCCTTCAGGAAGGGGTTGGGCCCCGAGGCGCCTTTTTCGGGCACCACCAGAAAGGCCATATCGGCCACCAGCACGGCCAGAATGAGGAACACGTAAACCCCACCCAGAATCCCCAGGCCAAGGTAAAAAGGCCCGTCGGAGCGCACTCGGTGGGACCTCGGGTTCTCGGTCTTACGTGCGATCATGGCGTGTCGGTCACCGGCGGAAGATAGACGAAACCGCCTGCCCGGAAACGCGAAGCGGATTCCGCGGACCGAAGCGCTTCGTGAAGCCGGCCAATCAACATGGGGTACCTGGTTTCCCGGGCACTGGCAAAGGTCTGCGTCGCTTCGGCGCGGGGCATGTCCAGGTAGATTACGTCGGCCCGGTCCCCCACGAACATCGTGTTGGCCTCGTAGACAATGGCGGCATCCAGTTTCCCCACGGTCAACTGACTGACAAGAAAGTCGGCGGTGGGCGTGGTCACCACCACGTTCCTGGAAACCGCGTCATACAGGCCCGCGTCCCGAAGCATGCGCGCGGTCAAGGTGCCCAAGGTGCTCTGGTTCTCATCACACACGCCGACCTGCAATCCCGCCTTCCCCAGGTCCGCAAGTCCCCGGATCTCATGGGGATTTCCCCGGTCCACCAGGATCACAATTTTTGTCCTGGAAAGACGGTCGGGCACGCTGAAACGGGATTCCACCCCCTTCATGAAGCTGATGTCGCACGTGTGATACACATCCGGACGTCCCCCTTTCTTGATCTGTCCCAACAGGATACCGCAACCGTTGTACACCGTCGTGATGTCCACCCCTTCCCGCGCGCTGAATTCGGCGAGGGTCTTTTCAATGCCCACGCGGTTGACCCCGCCCGCGTAATAAAGGATCTCCGGCCGGACTGCCCAAACATCTCCCGGCACCGCGTCGAAACCCAGTTTGGTGAATTCCAGGGCACCCCGGTCGCGGGCGGACAGGTACCGGGCAAAACGCAGGGCCTCGGTGGGATGCTTCGAGCCGGTGAGCACCCCGATGGTCACATCTTTCACAAAGTCTTTCGCCGCGGGGATGGACACCGCGTCCAGCCCGGGGTAAAGCGCGACCGTGGAGTCCCAAACAATACCGGCGTCCACCGTGCCGATTTTCACATCATTGGCCACATCGTTCACGGTGGGTTTGAAAACGCCCCCCTCGGTCACCACCCGTGCCAGGGATTCCCACTCGCCCGTGGATTGAAGCATCTTCTGGGTTGTTCGGCCGACAGACGCCGCGTCCGGGTTGGCAAGGGAGACACGAATCCCCTTCTCCATCAGGTCGTGAATGCCCTGGATGCCCTTTGGGTTCCCCTTGGGGACGGCGATGACCGGGCGTTGCCGCGCCACGCGCAGGGATTCCGCCACCAGTCCGTCTTTCCGCGCCAGTTCAATGTAGGAAACATCGGCCGCCAGGTAAAGATCCCCCTCGCCCCGCGTTTTGAGGGCACTCAGGAGGGTGCCGGACCCGCCGAACTCCAGGCGTACCTCGACGCCGCACTCTTCCCGGTAGGCCTTGGCCACGGCCTCCACGGGAACACGCAGGCCCGCCGCGCAGAACAAGGTCAGGGAGGCGCCCTCCGTGTCATTGCCGGGCCGCAGCCAGAGCAGCGCCGAAAGCAGGAGGATGGCCGCCGCGGAAAATGCCAGGGGTTTGAGGGGACCACGTGTCATGGGATTTAGCTCCTTGGATAATTCGGCCCTCAGCCCAGCCACCGGGGCAGCCATTCCATGCCCAATGCGACCAGAATGGCGAAGGTAAGCGCGGTCAGGGGCCAGTGCCGCAAGGGGAAACGCAGGTCAAGCACGGGCCGCGCCAGTGTCGTGGGCACGCCGCTCCCCGCCGCGAGGTGAATCTCCGACGCCAAGGCGTCCAGGGGAAAGCCCTCCGTGAACACCAGTTCACGCCGTCCCCTGGCAAACAGGCTCATCACGACCAACTGCCCGTCGGCGTCCACCGCGTGTTCGATTTTATCGACCGCGGACCAATCCAGGCGCGATTCGCGCCGCCCCATGCGCCGCACTATCCCGTCGGGTGTTACCGTGATCCGCTGACGCGGGGCCAACCCGCAGAGCAGGGCAAAAAGCCCCAGGGAAAGGAAATACGTAAACACCAGCATGAGCGCGAAAAAAAGGGTGTAGGGGTCACGCGCACCGGGCGCGATGAGGCGGTGGCACACCCAGACAAGATAGACGGTGGTCAGTATCCGGGCATGTACGACGGCCGCCAGGCGAATCACCACGCCCGGCCGCCACGCAAAGGTACGTTCCCCCACGGCTGTTTCCATGGGAACCACCAGCTTCTCGGCGCTTTCCGTCACGGACACCCGGCTACTCCATCATGCCGCCGAGCAGATGGGACAATCCGGGCGGCGCCTCAGCGGCACGGTGCGCACCCGCATGGTGCGCATATCGTAGTACAGCATACGTCCCGCCAGCGAAGGTCCCATACCGGAAAGCCATTTTATACCCTCCATGACGCCGAAACAAGCGGCCGCGCATGAAACCGCGCCGAAAACGGGAAACTCGCGTTTCCACCCGGGCGGAATCTCGGGGTAGATGCATTGCAGGCACGGCGTCTCCCCCGGCAGGATGGTGGTTACCTGGCCTTCCAGGCCGAACATGGCGCAATCGATGAGCGGTTTTTTTTGGGCTACGCACGCACGGTTCATGGCAAAGCGTCCTTCGAAAAGCGGGGCGCAATCAAAGACGATATGGGCGCGATCCACCAGGTCCGTCACATTGTCTTCTGAAATGTTCGCCGGAACCGCCTCCACTTCCAGCCGGGGATTCAACTCACGAAGACGCCGGGCGGCGCATTCCACGCGCGGCTTCCCCAGCCAGTCATGGGTCATGAGAATCTGCCGGTTCAGGTCACTGTGCTTCACCTTGCCGCCGTGGGCGAGAATGAGCTTGCCGATGCCCGCCGCCGCCAGTTCCTGCGCCACCGGACCACCCAGCCCGCCCGTTCGCGAAACCAGGGCCGTGGCGTTCTTGAGTTTCACCTGGCCCGCTTCCCCAAAACCCCGGGTCCACATCTGCCATTCGTAGGTCGCCTTTTCTTCCGCGTTAAGGGGGTTCAAGGCTCATCCTCCCGCAATGGCGGCCAGCAACGTCACCTGGTCGCCGTCGCGTAAAACCGGTGGCGTGGTCTTCTCCACGGGCACATCGTTGACCAGCACCATCATGGAAGGCCGGATGCGGTTTTCCCCAGTGAAAACAATGTGCCCGAAGGCCTCCCCGTATTGGGCAGACAATCCCTCCAGCAGGGAAAGCAGCGACGCGCCCTCGGGAAGTTCGCGGGACTCCTCCGACCGTTCCGCCAAGTGTCCCAGTTGCCCCATGTACTGCACGGTAACCCGCATTGTTTCAACCCTCCGGATCTTCGCCCAAAAGCAAACGCAACACCGCGTTGGCCTGGTGGTGCGCCGCCACGCCTACGCGGGGCGCCATAAGGCCCGTGCCCGGCGCCGCCGCCGTCATGAGGTCGCCCACCATCACCAGGGAAGGCCCCATTTTTCTCGTCACAATCGTATTGCTGGGCATGTGCCCCGCCAATCCACTGGCCACCACGATGGGCCTGCCCGGAAAGCGGCCGGTGAAACTTTCCACCAACATGGCCTTCTGATCCGCCGCGTCGAAGGCCTCCACCATCACGTCCACCCCGCCAAACAGGGCCGGCACGTTTTCCCGGTTCAACCGGAGTAAATGCGTCTCCACCTCAACATACGGGTTGATGCGGGCCAGGTTATCCCGGAGTGCCTCCACCTTGGGTTGGCCAATCTGATCGATGAAATACTGTTGACGGTTGAGATTGCTCGGCTCCACCACGTCGAAGTCGGCCACGATGAGCTTTCCCAGGCCAATGCGCGCCAGGGCGATGGCAATGGCGGAACCCAAACCGCCCACCCCCGCGATACCCACCGTGGCCCGTTTGATGACGGCATGAACCCCCGGCGTATGACGCGCCGCCATGAGGGCTTCCAGCGTGTCACGCCCCGGAATCTCGCCCCGCCGGATGAGCACCACCGCGTCACCCGCCTCCAACACCCGGTCTTCACGCACGGGCGCGCCGTTGAGCACCACCACATCCGCGTCCGGTTTATGCGCTTCACGCAAGGTGAAAAGCGTTGTTCCCACGGCCACGGACAACGGCCGTTCGGAAAGCATTATCTGGATGGAATCCGCCATCATTTGTATCCCGAGCTGTTTTCGAAGGAAACATTCCCTCGCCACAGTATAATCCATGGCCACCCCCAATGAAAGGGGTGGAAAAGCGTTGACGAAGGCCGTGCGGGATGGGCTGCCTGCCTGGGTCATCGGGGCTTGTTCCGGTCTAGGCACGGCCCCCGGTCAACGCCGTCAGGCGTTGCGAGAGCTTGGCAACCAACGCCGGCTCCTGGCGGTAGCGATTAACCTTCTGGCCGGGATCTTCCCGAACGTTGTAGATCTG
>JAJRTN010000083.1 GCA_024278275.1 Candidatus Hydrogenedentota bacterium | reverse complement strand
CTCCTCTTTCGTCAGCACGTATACCTCACCCTCGAACTTCGTGTGCGGCGTGATCGAATCCGGCTTCGCCACCACCATGCCCCGCTCCACGTCTTCGCGGTTGATCCCACGGAGAAGAAGACCCACGTTGTCGCCCGCCTGACCCTCGTCCATCAGCTTGCGGAACATCTCCACGCCCGTGCAGGTCGTGTTCATGATCTCGTCGGCGATACCCACCAACTGGACCTTGTCACCCACGTGAATCACGCCCTGCTCAATACGCCCCGTCACCACCGTGCCACGGCCCGTGATGGTGAACACGTCCTCAATGGGCATCAGGAAATCACGGTCCAGGGCACGCGTCGGCGTCGGAATGTACTCGTCAACCGCCTTCATCAGCTCCAGAACCCGCGCCGCCCCGATCTCCGGGTCACGCTCCTCCATCGCCGCAAGCGCCGAACCCCGGATAATGGGGATGTCGTCGCCAGGAAAATCATAGGCGCTCAGCAACTCCCGAAGCTCCATCTCCACCAGGTCAAGAAGCTCCTCGTCGTCCACCATGTCCACTTTGTTCATCCACACAACCATGGCCGGAACGTTCACCTGGCGGGCCAGAAGAATGTGCTCGCGCGTCTGCGCCATGGGACCGTCGTCCGCCGCCACCACCAGGATCGCCCCGTCCATCTGCGCCGCGCCCGTGATCATATTCTTCACGTAGTCCGCGTGGCCCGGACAGTCCACGTGCGCGTAATGACGCGACTCGGTCTCGTATTCCACGTGGGCTATCGAAATCGTGATGCCACGCTCTTTCTCCTCGGGCGCCTTGTCAATCTGGTCGAAATCCATGACCGTCGCCCCGCCCGACTGGGCCAGAACCTTCGTAATCGCGCTCGTAAGCGTGGTCTTGCCGTGATCCACGTGCCCTATCGTCCCCACGTTCACATGGGGCTTCGTACGCTCGAATTTTTCCTTGGCCATGAGATTCTTCTTCCTTCTTCTTACCGACCGAATCCATGAAAACGGCGCCTTTTGGCGCGGGCCGGGCCGCATGGCGTGCGACCCTGTCTCTACGCTGCAAGAGACGGATAAAAAATGGAGCCCACGAACAGACTCGAACTGTTGACCCCCTCATTACCATGGAGGTGCTCTACCAACTGAGCTACGCGGGCAATCCATGACGTAAACCGGAGACCGGAACAATGGAGCGGGAGACGAGGTTCGAACTCGCGACCCTCAGCTTGGAAGGCTGATGCTCTACCAACTGAGCTACTCCCGCCCACGAAACGGCGTCACATGATTTTCGCCGAAAACGAAGGCAATGGTGGTGGAGGTTGGATTCGAACCAACGTAGGCATAGCCAGCGGGTTTACAGCCCGCCCCCTTTAGCCACTCGGGCACTCCACCCCGAATGCGATAACGACTCAACTGTCCTGAAGCGATGGAGCTGGCGAAGGGAGTCGAACCCATGACCTGCTGATTACAAATCAGCTGCTCTACCAACTGAGCTACGCCAGCGGCGTATCAAAAAGACTGCCGTCAGCAACGAAGTGACGGCAGGTGGGAAAGCTTAGCAAAGCAAAACGCACCTTGTCAACCCTGGAGTTTACTCGTTTACTCATGGCAGGTTTGATACCAACGCCTGCCAGGTTGATTTCGCAGCATTGGGGTGAACTCAGTATAGAGCACACGGGAACCGCAAAAACGGACAGGGCCAATCAGGTGCCCGTGTTTCCGGAACGAAGCTGGTAGCACACCGCCTTTCCAAACAGGACGGGCACAAAGGCGTCTGTCAGATTCATGGGCGACTCGGAAGATCCCAGGAAAAGGTAACCGTGGGGCGGCAGAAGATTTTCTATCTGCCGTAACACCCGGCGTTTCCCGTTATCATCCAGGTAGATCAGCACGTAGCGAAGAAATATGATGTCAAATTTGCAGCGCAGAGGCCATTGACCCAACAGATTCATGGTTTCAAATCGGACCAGCTTCCGAACCTTGCCGGACACACGCCACATGGGGGGCTGCTCGACAAAGTAATCCGCCAGCATGTGGGGTGGAAGGCCACGCTCCACCTCCAGTTGTGAATAGACGCCATTGTTCGCTTTTGCCACCACTTTGGCGCTGATATCGCTTCCTTCGATAAGGACGTCCCAATCGGCCAGTTCGGGGAAGTGCTCAAGCATGACCAGGGCGATGCTATAGGCCTCCTGGCCCGTTGAACAGGCGCCCGACCAGACACGTATCGATTTCTCCCTTCGCCGGGCATCCATCACCTTTGGCAGAACGTGTTCCCTGAGCGCCTCGAAGGGGTGGACATCCCGAAAGAAAAACGTTTCGTTGGTGGTCATCTGATCGATGAGTTGCTTCCCCAGTGCCGTCTCCCCCGCGCGCACGCGCTTGATAAGCGCCGCGGGGCTGCTGATATTTAAAGCCCTGGCAAGGGCTGAAACGCGACTTTCCACCAGGTAGCGTTTGGATTCCCCCAGCACAATCCCCGACCGCTCCAGGACGTATGCACTGACAAAACGAAGGTCTTCCCCGCTAAGCGTATGAGACTCCTGGTTAAACGCCATGGGCCGCTCCGCCAACCCGGCGGACCAAACCACCGGCCATCTGCTCCAGGGGCAAAACCGTTGCGGGAAGCCCCGCCTCAACAATGGCACCCGGCATGCCCCAAACCACCGAGGAGGGCTCGTCCTGGACATAGACCGTGCCGCCGGCCGACAGGACCTCTCGCGCCCCCGCGAGTCCGTCTCGCCCCATGCCTGTAAGCACCGCGGCGAGAGTCCCGCCACCGAAAACCGAGGCCGCCGAACGGAACAGCACATCGACTGCAGGCCTGCAGGAGTTTTCGGGCGGATTCTCATTGAGTCCAACCACATACCCCCCCTCTTTGGCCTCCACTTCCATATGCTTTCCTCCGGGTGCCAGCAGGGCGGTGCCGGGGCGCGCCTCGTCTCCCGAACAGGCCTCCCGCACCACCAAATCCGAATGGCTATCCAGGCGCTCGGCCAATAGTCGGGTGAAAACGGGCGGCATGTGTTGAACGATCAGAATGGGAACCGGAAAATTACCCGGAAGCCCGGCAAAAAGTACATCAAGCGCTTCGGGGCCGCCTGTGGACACACCAATGACCACTCCCTTGACAGGATGGGACGGGCAAGGTTTGACCGGGGCCGGGGAAACCGGGGCCTCGTGGACTGACGGAACCGCCGGGGCCGCAACAGGTGGCAGGACACCACCACTGCCCCAGTACCGAACCTTGGGGATCAGCTCGCTCGCAAGTTCCGCTTTCGCCTCGGCGAAGCTGTCCTTCTTCATGGGCTTGGTCACATAATCCCGCGCACCCAGGGCCAAGGCTTCCAGCGTGCTACTCGCGCCCGTCTCGGTGATGCTGCTGCACATGATGACAGGGATTCCACAATGGTTCCCGCGCAACGCCTTTAGGGTCTCGATCCCGTCCATGACGGGCATTTCGATATCCAGTGTAATCACATCCGGGTTCAACTGGGCCACTTTGTTCAGCGCGATTTTCCCGTTGCCCGCCACACCCACCACTTCGATATCCGGATCTTCCTCCAGAATGTCGGTCACCATTTTGCGAACGAGAAGGGCATCGTCGACAACCAGCACACGCACCTTGCTCATATCCGTTTCTCCAACAGTCCGAACATTCAATTATTGAAGCGATCCACCAGGTTCAACAAACCCGCGGCGAGCTTGGCGAGTTCTTCCGCGGCCTGGCGCCCGTCGTTGGCGCCCGAGGAGGTCAATTGAGCCGCCTGAACCACGCCCGTCATATTCTGCGCAATCTCCCGCGTGCTTAAAGCGCCCGCGGCCACGTTTTGACTTATCTCGCTTGTAGAGGCGGTCTGTTCTTCCACAGCGCCCGCGATGGTCTGCTGGCTTTCGCTGATGCCGGTGATGGTCTGGGAAATCTCACCAATGGCTTCAACGGCGCTTGTCGTATTGGCCTGAATCTGCTCAATCTTTTCGCTGATGTCTTCCGTGGCCCGAGCCGTTTCCCTGGCGAGTTCCTTCACCTCGCTCGCCACCACCGCAAATCCCTTGCCGGCCTCCCCCGCGCGCGCCGCTTCAATCGTTGCATTAAGCGCCAGCATATTTGTCTGTTCCGCTATGGAGGTGATAACCTTGACCATCTTACCGATCTCCACCCCGCTCACGCCCAGTTTCTCCACGGTCTCGTTGGCCTGGGATGCCAGTCGAACGGCCGAGGCGGCCACTTGGCTGGCGCTGGTTGTGTGCTGGGAGATCTCATCAATGGCACGTCCCATCTCCTGCATACCCGCGGCGACCACCTCCATGTTCGTGCTGGTCGCTTTGGCGGAGGCGGAAATGGTGTCGGCCTGACGGGATGTCTGCTCGGCGTTTTCGCCCATAGTGCTGCTGACACCCGTAAGTTCTTCGGCCGCGGAAGCCAGCGTACTGGCATTCTCCTTGAGCTGACTGATAATCTCCACCAAGTTCTTCACCATGGCACGAAGCGATTCACCCAAAATGCCCGGAACGCTTTCCTGCAGGCATTCGTTCTGAAGTTCCCCCTTGGCAATGGCGTCGGCCTGGCCCAGCAGAGTGCTCAACATGGTCTTCACATCGGCAATCTTTTCCGTCTTGTCCGTGCCGGGCTCGGTTTCGACCTGGGCCATGCTCAGTCCCATGGATTCAATGCTGTTGAAAAGAAAAGCATCACAAACGGCCTGCATGTCGAAGTTGAACACCTTGTTCAGGGCCTCCTCGGCCCGGCGAAACTGCTCCGGGTCCTCCAGGTGGTCACGCAGGTGTTGTGAAGCCAGGCGCTGATACTCGGCATAAGAGCCCAGGTACCATTTTTGCGGCAGGTTGATTTGGTCGTGAATCACTCCAATTCGGAGCCGTTCTTCGAAATAGCGCAGTCCCCAGCCTTCTTCAGCACCCGTAAAAATGCCGAGAAAATAACCAGCCTGTGCTGCTTCGAGCGCGGTGCGCAAAGCCTCCAGGGAAATACCCCTGGACAATGCAATCTGTTCGAAAAACTGGCGGGTCTTCTCAAAGGAAAACTGCCAGTCATAAAACTCCCTGGCAATGTCGGCGGCACAACCCGCGGCCCAGGATTTCAGACCGGCAAGCAACTGCCGATCTTCTTCACCCAGGCGGATGAACTCTCTTCGGACCATGAGTGACCGTTCATCAATACCCAGTTGCTTTACTATACTTTCCGCACCCATCGCCTCTGTACTCATCACCTTGTCTCCCATGGCAGGACCCCGCTGATGCTGCGGAGTCATGCGCGGATTTCCTTCCACCATGAACACCGGAACACACAACCGGATCAGGCCTGCTTCGTTATTTCCACCGTCAGGGCCACATCAAGCAGCAAGAGCAGTCGTCCGTCCAACTGATACACCCCTTGCACCAAGGGGCGCATCGTATCGTTCAACACATCGGGCGTCGGCTCACACATGGTCTCATCCAATTCGAAGACATCCCCCACCCGATCCACCAACAGACTGACAAGACCGTCCGTCGTCTCGACAACAATATTCTTCGACTCCAGTTCCTCAGCGGCCTCCGCCAGCCCCAGGTGACGGCGAAGATTGATAACCGTGACTACCTTCCCCCGTAGATTCATGAGTCCCTCAACCTGGGGGGGGGCCAGTGGGACAGGGGTCATCTTCTGCCTGCGGATCACTTCCTGCACTTCCATGGCGTCTATTCCGAACATCAAATCGGACAGGAAGAAAGTGCACACCATTTTATTTTTCGCCACGCCTGTCTCCCTCACGATCACCACCCGCTATACTTCCAGGGTCGCCACTATTTCCCCCACATCCAGCAATTCGGTCACCCGATCCTGAATTACCACGGTGCCCGCAACGCCCTTTCGGGTCTTGCGGCCGCAAACCTCGATACGTTGCGAGACGATATCGAGGATGCGCTCTACCACGAGACCGATGTATTCCGATTCCACGTTCAGCACGACAACCCGAATGTGACCGTTCGGCTCTGCCCCATTTCCCCGGGAACGTGGTTTTTCCCGCCGTTCGGGCAGAACCCGGTCAAGATAGACGAGAGGCATGATCTGACCGTTGTGCTGAATAACCTCCTGGCCGCCGACCAATTCGATTCTGGACCGGGGGAACTTCTCCAGCCGGCCCACATAGTCTGCGTGAATCGCCGCCCGACCATTGTCTTGCGTCCCCACCAGGACGAGGGATTCACACGCCGCTTCCGTTTCCTCAGTCTCCGCCTGCGTTTTGGCCAGCGCAGATTCCACTTGCTCAGTTCGGACACCACCCCGCTTGGCGATCCCTGGGGGATCGAGAATCATGGCAATACTTCCATCTCCCAGGATGGTGGCGCCCGCATAGATGGGAACCTGGCTTAATTGGGGACTGAGAGGCTTGACAACTATCTCCTGGGTTTCCAGAATCTTGTCCACCAACAGACCGAAGGAACGGCCTTCAGCCTCCATAACTACCAGGTACAGGGTCGCTTCCGGGTCTTCGGCCTCGGGCGCCCGGTCCGGATGGAGAATCGCGTGAAGTTCCAGCAATGGCAGAAGCTCACCCCGGAGACGATACAATCGCGTTTCCTGGATATGCTCGATCAGGTGATCCGCCTCGTTCCGTTCCAGCCGGACCAGTTCCACCACCTCGCTTTGGGGAATGGCATACTCCGCTTCACCACTCCGCACAATGAGAGCGGGCACGATGGCCAGAGTTAGGGGCAGATTGATCTTGACGGTGGTACCCTCGCCGGGGCGCGAGTCTATCTCCACACTGCCCCCCACCTTTTCGATATTCGAGCGCACCACGTCCATGCCGACCCCCCGGCCGGAAACATTAGTCACCTTTTCAGCGGTGGATAAGCCGGGATGAAATATAAGGTCCACGACGGCCTGGTCATCCCAGTCCGCGGCCTGCTCGGGCGTGAGAACCCCTTTTTCCAGCGCCTTCTCCCTTATCCGTTGGGCATTGACGCCACCGCCATCATCAATGCATTCGATGGTCACCTGCCCGCCGCTGTGAAAGGCCCGCAACAGCAGAACACCTTGTGTCGGCTTTCCCCGCGCCTTTCGTTCCTCGGGTGCCTCAATGCCATGATCAATACTATTGCGAACTATGTGGGTCAGCGGATCCTTAATTGCCTCCAGCAGCGTCTTATCGAGTTCCGTTTCCGCCCCCTCCATATCCAACCGCACATCCTTGCCGCAGTTGCGGGAAACATCGCGCACTACCCTCGGAAACTTCCCCCACACCACACTGACGGGCTGCATGCGCATCTGCATCACCTTTTCCTGCATCTCCGTGGTAATGAGATCCAGGTGCTGCATGGCGGTGGCCAACGTGCTGTCCCGTGATTCCGGCACTTGCCGGAGAAGCTGGTTACGCGTGAGTACCAATTCCCCGGCAAGATTCATCAGGTTATCCAGGTCCTCGATATTCACCCGAATTGTGCTGGTCCCCACCGCCTTCTGGCCTGCGGGGGGAGTCGGGAGGGGGGGGCCGTTTTCGGTACTTCGGGAACCTCGGCAGGAAGGACCTTCAGGCGGGTCAACAAAGCACCATGGTCCGCCTGCCCTTCCCTGCCGGTCGATTCCAGGGTGGCCACCGTATCCTTCAAGGCCCCGAAAAGATCGTTCAATACCTGTAATGAAGCCGGGGACACCAGGGTTGGCCCGTCTTTGAGCAGGGTAATAAAGGATTCGCCCACTTCGGCGAGCTCCTCAACCACCGGTTTTTCCAGGGGCCCCGAAATAATCGCCAGCGTATGAACCGCGGCGGCGATCTCCCCCAGGGGTCCCGGCTGGGCCGGCTCCGCCCGAAGCGCCTGAAGTGCCGTGTCAATGATTCCGAAGGCTTCGTGACACTCCTTCACAAAATCCAGATCCAACCCGTCCAGCGTAACCCGAACCTGCTCCGCGGCCGGGGAAGAGGGCGTGTCCATCACCTTATCTTCGGAGGCGTGTGATTGTGCCAGCTCCTTCAGATCGGCAATCAGCGGACCGTAGTCCGTGTCGCCCTCCGAACCGGTGGATTCCAGGTTCGACAGCATCTCCCGCAAAGCATCGAGCATTCTGAGCAGTACGGAAATGATCTCAGGGTTAATCGACAGAGAACCGTCCCGGGCTAAACTGAGCAGATTCTCGCCCACGTGGGTGACGGATTCCAGTTTTCCGAAGCCCAAACAACCCGCGTTGCCCTTGATGGTGTGAACGTAGCGAAAGATACCTTTCAACAACTCCCCATCCCCGGGACGCTGTTCAAGATCAATCAGGTCCTGATCAAGGAGGTCCAGACTCTCGGAACATTCCAGAATAAATTCGCTGAAAAGGTCGTCCATCACCCCCATGGGGATTCTCTCCTTCACCGCATTACCACAAACAGCCCCTGATTATCGCCACGTTGTTTAGCCACGGCCGACAGGATGATGTTCGCTTGCCGGTACCCCGAGTCGCTTGACGGTTGTGGAGCACCAACCGGCATGCGAGGCATTATATTCCATTATCGCTCAACATAGTTTGGGCGACTACCGCGGCAATCCCTTTTTCCCCCTGCTTGAAAAAGAGTGTTTCCAAGCCAGCCCGCAGCCACCGTGGCCCGATTCAGGCCCACTCAAGCACCACGCTACGCACGCTCATCTACAAAGCTTGGATGTGACGGAAACCCGTGGCCCAAACCAGAATCGGAAGGTAAGTAGAGCCTGCCCCATAATCGTTTTGTTGATGCCTGTTTAGGCGAGATGTTGGTTCGAGATTGTTATGGGGCGCGGCTTTTGCTGCAATGCCCAAAAAAAGTGTCCTATAATTGGGTTGCGCCTGTAGAGTCATAAACTCT
>JAJRTN010000082.1 GCA_024278275.1 Candidatus Hydrogenedentota bacterium | reverse complement strand
TACGGACAGTCCCCGCTTGCCGCAATAATGCTTCAGGAAACGCAGGTAGGTTTCACGGTCCTGATCCGTCTCGAAGACATCCGCCCGCCGATTCCCCCGCTGCGTCACATGATGGGGAAACCCCGGCACAACAATACGCGCCACTCTGCTCATGGGTTGATTGTAGCATAGCCAAGGACGAACAGGCAAAAGTTGAGTAGTCTGTCCCTTTAATCCCCGTCCCTTTAATCCCCCGTCACGGAACTCTCCGTCCGCAGGATGCTGCTGATCATCACCGTGCTATTGTCCCGGCTTAGGAATGCACCGGTAGGTCAAAGTGCGTCGTTTGACAAGTCCATAGCGCGACCCGAGCTCTCCGCGAGAGAACCAGGTCCCTAGAAGCAGGTGCAGAGAGCCCTGGCTATCCAACTGTGAAAAAGAGCACCACGAATGCTCGGGTTGTTCCAGCGCCACGCAACGCTCCGGATTGTCATCCAGACCCCATAGAAACCGTTTCGTCCTTTTACCCCATGTCCAATTGAATTCGATCACCGACTCCCCCGAATAGTTGTACGCGCACACCAGGGAAGGCGATGTGTTGAGAAATTCTCCTGCGGACAGACTGTCCTCCTCAAGACAGGTCAACCTGTAAGTCTTCCTTTCCCCGCTAATATCCCGGCAGACAGCTATTTTCCCATCCTCATCCCGATACACGACGGCGGCCCCATTTCCATCGGGCGCGAGGACAAGTCCATCGATGGGTGCCCACTTGCTGCGATGTCCCTTTGCCGGGTGCAGGCGGTAGGGCTCGGACCATGTCTCGCCATCCTCACTCACGGCGTACCATACGCCCGCGCCCTTTCGTGATCGTTTCAACATGCCCGATGTCTCGGTATACCATGCGGCCCACACCTTTCCGTCAGGCGTCGGCATCAGTTGAAAACAATACATGTCGCCCCAAGCATGCCCGTGAAAGGTGTGTATGCTTCCATCGCGCCCGGGGCCGACCGGTAGCACGAAAAAGGTCTGGTATTCAGGATACCCATCCACTGGAATCAAGGCCCAGGGCCGTACTCTGTAGTCTGAACGGCGACCGGAGAGTAACAGGCCCTCGGAATGTGAGGGGGTAACTCCGACGAACTCATGGAATGAGCCTCCCCCTTTTGCATGCAAGGCATCGTAGGAGAATGGGTACATCTTGATGAACGCCGGTTCCTCATCTCGTGTCAATCGGAACACCGCCATATTTCCCCGTCCCTCTTCCCAGTGAGCTTTGCCCCCGACATCAACCGTCAGATACGTATCCTCTCCCGCCCCGGAGCAGACAAAAGTTTTGGTGAGGCGCAACTTCTGGCCCTCACACTCCCACTCGCCCTTTTTCGGCCAAGTCCATAGCCTTGAGAGCTTCCCATCCCGAGGCTCCAGTCCTACCAATCCCCAGTGCTCGCCCCCCATGATTATCATGGGTTGGTCCTCGACCAGGATCAGGCTAACGTCGGGGCCCGGAAGATAGCCAAACTCGGGAGGGTGAGCAGGATCGTATACCAAAACCGGCGTAAGGCTTTTCTCTAAGTGCGACTTGGCCTCCGACAGTGGCAGTCTGCAAAGGGGCTTCTCGGTGGCAGAAAAGGGAAGAAGCCCGGCATCCCACTCCGGCGTGGACAGGTCAGCTTCAAGCGAAAAGGGCAATAGGAAAAGCGGATCATCACTCTCAACTGAGCCGCTCAGAAGCGCAACGGCGAGAAGGATTGCACACATGAGAAGTCTCCCTCCTATGAGCTCGCATGCTCATAGAGAGCACTTATGAGTTGTCGGACCGCTGTCGCATCAATGCTCTCTCCTGTCTCATCATCCAAGTTATCGATCCACAGAGTGGGACGTAATAGGGACAGACTACGCATATTGTCTTCTCCTCCCATATTTCGTGCCCGGTTTCGGGCCGCGCGGTTTGGGGTGCAACGCTCGGCCAAGCAATTCTTCGAGTTGGTCGAGGTATTTGGCGGGGCCACATGGCCGACCGGTGCGCGTGCGTTGTTGCAGGAAGGCGTAGGCCGCCTCTTCGTCCTCGACGGGCTCATGCAACCACGCCGCCCAATCCCCGATGATGCCGGATGGCGGAAATGCGGTGGAGAGGGTGCCGTCTGCACGCAGACCGCAGTGGGCCGCGGCACTCGACCAAGGATAGGTCTCGGCACGCTCGACCATCCCCGCGCGCACCGAGTTCAACGCGACATACCGCACCGTCGCCCGCCGGTTCCCCCGCTGCGTCACATGATGGGGAAAGCCCGGCACAATAATACGTGCCACTCTGCACATGGGCCGATTGTAGCATGGCCAAGGGCGAGCAGACCTATGTTGCGCAGTCTGTCCCCTTAACTGCACCTTAACGGCCTTAGTTTCGCTCCAGGAGTAGTGCCCAATCCCCTTTGCCGGGACAGGTGAAGCGGCGGGGGGCGCCGCCTTTGACGGGCGTCGCGGCGGCTTCGCTGAGTTCGCCCTTGGCGGGGTTGAACCACTGGGCGCGGTAGGTGCCGGGGGCGCCGTCGAGGCGCAGGGTGAAGCTGCCGCCTTTCGGCGCGTAGACCAGGTAGGTCTTACCGGGGTCCGCCAGGCACCAGGCCAGGGCGCCCCCGGGAACGATATTGTCGGCGGGGTTCATCTTCAGGAGCTTCGCGGCGAGGTGCTTGTTGATAAAGTTGTAGGAGGGGATGATGAGTTCAACGCCCATGGGTTGCTCGTATTGAAGGGGGTCTTTCTGGCCCTGGTATTCAATCTGGCCGCGCACCAGGAGGCTGCCGCCCCCCATGAAGAAGGCCCAATAGGCTTCGCGTCCCGAGTTCAGCGCGTCAATGAGCGCCTTGTCGGGATAGCGGTCCCGGTACTCCCGGGTCTTGCGGTAGATCTGGGCGAGGGAAGTTTCCTTTGCCTGTTTCGACCCGCTTTCCAGGCCCCGGCCCGGGAGTTGATGCCCGCCGTCGGGCGCATAGAGCGAACCGTCGGCGCGGTACCACCAGTAGCGCATGTCAATGACATCGACTTGCGGGCCACGAACCGGGTCGGCAAGGATGGCGTCCTGCACGTCCTTGGGCGCGCCCAGGCCAATGCACACGTGTTTACCCGTCTCATGCTCCCATTCCAGAATGGTATCCATCCAGAACTGCACGAAGGAAAGGGGACCGGTAAACTCCTCGGAGGTGAGGTGAACCACGTTGCGGTAGTCGCCGAGCACGTCCAGGCAGTGGCGGATATAGAGGCGCTGCAAGTTTCGGCGCACCGGGTTGGTCACGTCGTAGAAAACGTTGGCCGCCGGGTTGGTGTCGGGCATGCCCGTGTCCTGTATGGAATTGCCGGCCCGCCAGGGGAAGTCGGCGTAATGGGCCTGGGTTTCCAGCACGTTGTGCTGCATGAAATACTTGTGAAAGAGGACCGTGCCCTTCTTGTCACACAGTGCGGCAAAGGCGGCCAGGCGGTCGAAATACCACGGGTTGAACTTGGCCAGGTCATACTTGGGCAGGCCGTCCGCGGCGCGGCCCTCGTTGCTTCTGGCCCAAGGCTGTTCGAGGAAAGGCGGCACCACGTTCGGGTTGTCACGGGATACCGTGTCGTGGGCGTCACGGCGGCGGTCGTACCACAGGCCGTAGTTGTGCTCGAATCCGGGATAGCCATAGCGAAGCATGTTGTCCGTGAGCTTGTCCAGGTCTTCCGTGCGATTGGGGCGCACGTCGCCCAGGGGGTCGCCCACGGAGCGGCGGGTGATATTGGGTCGTTGGCCGGGTCGCCACCACCCGTTGTGCTGCACCCATCCCCAGATCACACGGT
>JAJRTN010000081.1 GCA_024278275.1 Candidatus Hydrogenedentota bacterium | reverse complement strand
TGAAGAGACTGGCGGTCCGTACCATGAGATTGCCCTCCTGTTGGTGTTGGTGGCCGTTAGTTAGAGTGCGACCATTTTTCAACACCGACGGAGGGCGTAGTCAAGCTCAAAGTTTCAGAAAGCTATCTTGGACAAGAGTGACCTATCAACTACCGGACGCCATTCGAGAAATAGCCATGCAGGGCGAGTTCGATGAGTTTGATTTAAACGTGTTTTTCTCGGCCGAGGGCGTTGGTGAGGACGCTCGCTTCAAATACCAGGATGAGGTCCAGAAGTGGCTGGATTTGATTCGGGGCGCATTCCAGGCGACGACTGTTGATAACCTGAAATTGGGCGCGAAAAAACCGCCAATGCCGTTTTCGGATGTACGGCTGTTGAATGTTCTTTCCCACACCTTCTGGTTCCTGCCGAGCGTTGCCGCATGTCATGCCATGCGTAACCTGTTGGCGCAGAAACAAAATCGCTTTTATCATGACTATGAGATCACCGTGGCAGCGGGAAGCAGTGCGGGTATTGGCGTGGCGGCGCTGAAGCCGGTACTCGAAGCAATGAGCAACCCACTGGAAACGAAGACCATCACACTGTCTTGTGGAAAGCTGACTACCGGCGTGACCATCAAACCCTGGACGGGAATTTTCCTGCTTCGCAATTTATCAACTCCGGAGACCTATTTTCAGGCGGCGTTCCGCGTCCAGTCACCTTGGACTCTGCGGAATCCCGATGGCAATTCGCCGAACGGCGAGCAAATCATCAAACAGGAATGCTATGTGTTCGACTTCGCTCCAGAACGCGCCCTTCGTCAGATTGCCGATTACAGTTGCCGGTTGAATGTGAATGAAACCAACCCCGAGAAGAAGGTCGAAGAGTTTGTCAGTTTCCTGCCCGTACTCGCCTATGACGGCAGTTCGATGAAGCAGATCGACGCGACGGGCATTCTGGATATCGCAATGAGTGGAACATCCGCTACGCTTCTCGCAAGACGCTGGGAAAGTGCTCTGCTGGTGAATGTGGACAACGCGACATTGCAGCGACTGATGGACAACAAGGCGGCCATGAAAGCGCTGATGAGTATCGAAGGGTTCCGCAACCTGAACCAGGTAATCGAGACCATCATCAACAAGTCCGAAGCCGTGAAGAAGGCGCGAAAGGAGAAAAACGATGAAGAGCTGACTCCGAAAAAGAAAAAAGAGCTTACCGACGAAGAAAAGGAATACAAGAGCATGCGCAAACAGATTCAGGAGAAGTTGATCAAGTTTGCTACCCGCGTGCCGGTGTTCATGTATTTGACAGACTACCGTGAACGATGCCTAAAGGACGTAATTACGCAGTTGGAGCCGGGATTATTCAAAAAGGTAACTGGTTTGACGGTAAAGGATTTTGAGTTACTTGTCAGTCTTGGGGTCTTCAACAGTGCATTGATGAATGATGCTGTATACAAGTTCAAGCGGTACGAAGACAGTAGTCTTGAGTATGTGGGTGTGAATAAACATACCGATGAGGACATTGGGCTTTTCGACACGGTGCTCAGTACGGATGATTATCAAGCAACATTCGCGAATGTGGCCACAGAAACATGAATCTCGTGCAGGAACGCTGTTCACCATCGTGTACTGGTTCTGAGCAGCCCACCGCTACCGCGTTCCGGACAGGACCTCAAGCGTTTCGGTTGAGTCATTCGTGGGCGGGGTATGGCATAATGCGCTTCGTTTCGACGTTATAGGAGTGATTCCAAGGGAGTTTGCTGGTATGGATTCGGGGTTGACACAAACTATTGAGGTGATCGGGCGGCAGGCGCGGGCGGCGGCGGATGGGCTGCGCGGGCTTTCGCGGTCGGTGAAGGACGCGGCGCTGGTGGCCATCGCGGCACGGTTGCGGGACCAGCGGGTGGCGCTTCAGGCGGCGAACGCCAGGGACTTGGACGCGGGCCGCGCGAAGGGCCTGTCTTCGGCGATGCTGGATCGCCTGGCGCTGACGGACAGGCGTATTGACGCCATGGCGGAGGGACTGGAGGTGGTGGCGACGTTGCCGGACCCGGTGGGCGACATCACCGGGCAATATGTCCATCCCAATGGGCTTCGCATCGCCCAAATCCGGCAGCCCATCGGCGTGGTGGGCATCATCTATGAGAGCCGTCCAAACGTGACTGCGGACGCGGCGGCGTTGTGCCTGAAGTCGGGCAATGCCTGCGTGCTGCGGGGCGGGTCGGAGGCGGTCCATTCGAATATCGCCATCGCGGATATCTTCATCGAGGGGGCGCGGGAAGCGGGGGTGCCGGACCACGCCTTGCAGATCATTCGCACCACGGACCGGGCGGCGGTGGGCGAAATGTTGAAGCTGGATGCCTGTATTGACGTCATTATCCCGCGTGGCGGCAAAGGGCTGATAGCACGCATCTATGATGAGTCCCGCATCCCGGTGATCGCCCATCTCGACGGTATTTGTCACACCTATATCCACGCCGACGCGGATCCCGCCATGGCGCGGTCCATCGCGGTGAACGCGAAGCTCCAGCGGCCCGGGGTCTGCAACGCCATGGAGACGCTGCTGGTGGACGCGGCGGTGGCGGATACCATGCTGCCCCCGCTTGCGGATGAACTCCGGGGGGCGGGCTGTGAGTTGCGGGGTTGTCCGGCCACGCGAAAACGGATCGACTGCGAGGAGGCCACGGAAGAAGACTGGGGCACGGAGTACCTGGACAAGATCCTGGCCATCCGGGTGGTGGATTCCCTGGAAGCGGCGGTGGCCCATATCAACACGTATGGGTCGCACCATTCCGATGCCATTGTGACGGAAAGCTATGCCGCGGCGGAACGGTTCCTGGACGCGGTGGACAGTGCGACGGTATACGTGAATGCCTCGACGCGTTTCACGGACGGATTCGAGTTCGGCATGGGAGCGGAGATCGGAATCAGCACGAACAAGCTCCACTGGCGGGGTCCCATGGCGCTTGAAGGACTCACCACCATGAAGTATGTCGTCCGGGGCACGGGCCAGATTCGTGGGTAAGCCCGAGCGCATCGGTGTCTATGGCGGCACCTTTGATCCCATCCACCGGACCCACCTGGCCATTGCCCGCGCGGCACTTACCCATGCGGGGCTGGACCGGGTGATTTTTGTCGTGGCGGCGGCGCCTCCGCACAAATCCAACGGTGTTTTCGCCAGCGCGAAGGACCGCTACGCCATGACGGCCGCGGCTGTGGCGGAAGAGGCGGGCATGTCGGCGTCGCGGGTGGAACTGAAGCGGACCGGTCCCTCCTACACGGTGGACACGCTCCGGGAATTGCGTGGGCGGCACCCGGAAGCGGCGCTTTACCTGATTGTGGGCGGGGATTCGCTTGCCGACTTGCCCGGATGGCGCGACCCCGAGACCATCATTCGATTGGCCCGCATCCTGGTGGTTCCCCGTCCGGGGGCCGGTGTATCGGTTCCGGCAGCACTGGCGGGCCACGTCGATTTTCTCCCCTTCGAGGAGAGCGAGGTGTCGAGTACGGAAATCCGCGCGGCCCTCGCCCGCCACGAAGATACATCGGCGCTCCTGCCGCCCGCGGCACGGGCCATCATCGAAGCGAAGGGACTTTATCGTGCGCATTCATGACGTGGCCGGGTTTCAGGAGTATCTACACGCCCTGCGGGAGCGTATTCCCGACAAGAAGGTGAGTCATTGCGTTTTCGTTACGGAATATCTCGCCTCTTTCGCGCCGGATCTGGGGATCGCCGCGGAGCAGATCGTGGCGGCGGGCATGTTGCATGACCTGTGCCGGGCCCTGGACAACACGGAGATGATCCGGCGGGCCGAGGGGCACGGGATCCCCGTCAGCGACACGGCGCGGAAAAAGCCCAACCTGCTCCACGGGGCCCTCGCGGCGGTGGAGGCCAAGCGCCTCTTTGACCTGGACGACACCATCTGCGACGCCATCGCCTTTCACACCACGGGTCGGGCCGACTGGACCCCGTTGGGGGTGGCCCTTTATGTGGCCGACTTCGCGGAGCCAAGCCGACGGCACCCGGAAGCGAAGATCGCACGCGACATCCTGCGCCGGGAAGGTTTCCAGGAGGCCCTGCTCTACGTGGTTCGAAGCAAACGGGAAATGTTACAAAAGAAACCCGTGGTGGACCCCACCTCGGCAACCTTTTTCCTTTGGGTCGAGGAGACCTTCGGCGAATGAAACAACCCGACGGCTTTGCGGACCTGGCACGATACTACGACCCCATCATGGACCATGTGGACTATGATCGCTGGTTCGTGATTACCTCCGCGCTGGCCGAATTCGCCCCTGATGAGTTTACCCACCTCGACGCGGGATGCGGCACGGGCGTACTCATGGGGATGTTGCGCAGAATCGGTTGGAACAGCCTGGGCGTGGATCTCTCGCTCTCCATGCTGCGGACGGCCCGCAAGCGCCGTGGCGACCTCCCCCTCGCCGTGGCCGACCTGCGCGCCTTGCCCTTTCACCGGGAAGTACACCTGCTGACCTGCCTCTTCGACAGCATGAACTTTCTGCTGCGCGAGGAAGATGTCGAACAGGCCCTTTACAGTATGAGCAGCGCCCTGACCGGCGACGGGATTCTCTATTTCGACGTGGTGACGGAACGCATGGTGACCGAACACTTCGACGGACGGGACTGGGAGGAAGACAATCCCGGATTCCGCACCTACTGGAAAAGCCGGTACAACCGGATCTCGTCCATCTCCGAGACGAGCGTCCGGATCAACACGGGCGGCATGGCGATGATCCGCGAACGGATATATCCCCTTTCTTTCCTCGAAGAGGCCGTCCACAAAGCGGGCATGGCCCTGCTGGCGGTGTACGACGCCGACACCTGGAAGCCGCCTACCAAGCGCACCACGCGGGTGGACTTCATCGCCAAGCGGGTGGTTACCGCCGCCGACGAACGCCAGTTCAAGGAGATCCGGGAGCACGTTCTGCGCTGTCTCTATTGACCGCCGGGGATGCTTCGTCCGCGGGCGGTTCCACCAGCTCCGAGAAGGCTTCCCGGAGAAAGCCGGGAAAGAGGGCGGAATCGAGCAGCTCAAACACGATGGCGGGGGCAGCCTCAAGATCCGGGGCCAGCAATCGGGCCTTGCGGTTTACGAGATAGGCCCGTCCGTCCCCCACCCAGAAAACCGGCGTGCTTTCCGGCGATGCCGCCGTTTCAGTCCGTTGCGCGAGCACGATGAAACCGCCGTTCAACGCCTCGGCGCGGACGTAGGAATAGCCCTGAACCTGGAGCGCGTGCACTTCGTCAAAAAGGAGTTCCACCGCAAGCGCCCGGGGCGGTTTGGTACATCCCGGCAGTACCAGCCCCAGCAGCATCACGCCGGCCAGCACTCGAGTCCGCATCATTTGAAAACCTCTCGGGGGGGGGGGGAGCCCAAAAAACCATGTGACTGATGATATAACAGCGCCGGAAAAATGTCGAGTGCATGGTGTCACGCGGGAATGAGGTAATAGCGGCCGCTCACGGGGCTTTCGGCGGCCGTTCTCTCGGATTCCACTGCCGGGGCGGCTGTGCCACTTGGGAAATCGGTGCGCCGAAGCCGCCCTGCCAGGACGGCAAAATAGATTAATCCTCCACAACGCGGGCAATTTTGATGGCCCGCTCGGCGATATTGAGGAGGTGGCTGCCGACACGCTCCAGGTGCGCGAAGGCGTCGAGGTAAATGACGCCGGCCTGGATATTGCAATGTCCCTGGTCCAGGCGTTCCACGTGAAGGTCGGTGGACACGCGCAAAATACGTTTGAGTTCCGCGTCGATACGTTTGGCCTCGTTGAAGGCTTCCGTTCCTTCGCCATCCAGTATCCGGTACACACAGGCGAACAGTCCGTTGAGTTGTTTTTCATATTCGCGGAGCGAGGCTATTTCTTCTTTGCTGAAGGAAAGATCGCCTTCCCGCAGCAAACGGCGCAATTCAACCAGGGACTCGGCATGGTCGCCCAGTCGTTCCGCGTCGTTTACGGCATGAATGAGCGCGGGAATCAGCGCCGAGGGTTCGGGGCCAAGCCCGGTCTGGGAAAGCTCCACCAGGTAGGCGGTGATTTCTTTCTGAAGACGGTCGATCAAATCTTCCCGCTTGAGTATCTGTTGCTCCAGGCCGCGGTCGCCGTTGCAGAGCAGATCGCAGCTTTGGTTCATGCTCTTCTCCCCCTTCTTGATCATGAAGTACACTTCGCGCACGGCCTGACGCAGAGCGATGGAGGGGGTGCTGAGCAGGTTGGGCTCCAGATACTGGAGCACCGTGTCCCGATCCGCGTCGGTCACGGGCACGATACGGTGGCACACCCTGACCATGAGTGGCAGGAAGGGCAGGAACAGAAGCACGTTGAATATATTGAAAGCGGAGTGGGCATTGGCGACATGGCGAAGGAGATTCTCGGGGTTTTGCGAGAACACGTCGCCCGGGGTGATCCAATCGACGAAGCCCAGGAAGAAGGGTTGTCCTTTCCAGAGGGGTACAAAGAGCAGGGCATACATATAGGCCGCCCCGAAAACGTTGAACAGCGTGTGAGCGACGGCGGTGCGCTTGGCGTTCCGGTTGGCGCCGAGGGCGGCCAGGTTGGCGGTGATGGTCGTGCCGATGTTATCGCCCAGGATGAGCGGTACGGCGGTGTAGAAGCCGATGAGTCCCTGGCTGGAAAGGGCGAGTACGAGACCGACGGTGGCGGAGCTGGACTGAACGATCACCGTGGTGGCCGTGCCGATGAGAATGCACATGAGCGCGCGCCCGGGGGGAAGGAAGCCGCCGGTGGGCGTGCAATCAAACATTTGGAACCAGGCGACAAAACTGGGGCTGTGCCGAAGAGGCTTCAGAATACCCGACATGGTGGTCATGCCGAGAAAGAGCAAACCAAAGCCCAACACGGCCTGTCCGAAGGCGCGCAAATGGGGTTTCTTGGCCACGCTCATAAGCAAGAGACCCACGGCAATGCTCGGATAGGCCAATGCGTCCAGCTTGAAAGCAATGATCTGGGCCGTCACCGTGGTGCCGATGTTGGCGCCAAAGACCACGCCGATGGCCTGGGCCAGGTTCATGAGGCCGGCGTTGACGAAACCCACGGTCATCACCGTGGTGGCGCTGGAGGATTGGACCATGGCGGTCATGAGCACGCCCGCGAAAACGGCCATGAGGCGATTCTGGGTCATGAAGTTCAGAATGCTCTTCAGGCGGCGGTCGGCCATGCGCTGTAATCCTTCGGACATGAGCTTCATGCCAAAAATGAACACGGCCAACCCACCCAGCAGAACAATGACCATTTGCGTGCGGTTGGTGGCCATGGCTTTGAACGTCACTTTCCGCGCCTGGAATCGCGCCTCGGGCGCCACGTCCGCGCGTTCATCGCGAATTTCGACGGAAGCATAGTACTGAGCGACCTTTTTGCCAAGCTTCCAGGAGGTTACCGCCCGTCCCTCTTCGTTCGTCACGACACGGCCGGCCTTTACGGAAGCACCCTGCGTATTGCCGTCCGCGCTGAAAAAGACCTTGACGCCGCGGGCGGGCGTGCCATCCTCGTCCACCAGGCGAATGCCAAACTCACCGATGGTCCCGCCCGTGGTGGTTTCCAGCTTGGAGCCGATACGCTCGGCCCCGGCCAGGGCACGGAACCGGATGGGCGCAATATGGGGGTAATCAGGCAGGGAAGCGACGACGACCACATCGCCGGCCTTATGCCCCAAGCGCAACGTCGCGGCGGCCATGCCGCCGGCGTCGGTCACGGTATCAAGCGTAGGAGCATCCGATTCGGTAAAAACCGCGCCCGACGCGGTGTTCTGCACCGCGAAATGCACGGTAACGCCCGGCACGGCGTGACGGGAACCCTTGCCCCCCAATAGTCCCGGCACGGTAGGACCTTCCACGATGGCGCGAAAAGGTTTGCGCAGGGTTGTCTCGTAAAGTCCCGCCTGGTCGTTTCCAGAGGCGTGGGGGTCGTGAATAAGCCGATCAGGAACGGTCGAAGCGCCTCGGTCACACCCGCTGACAAGCGCAAGGAGAAGCAGGATACATAGCGCGGGGACCAAACGGGCGAACGACGCACACGTGTTCTTAATCATGGGACAATGGGTTCCTGGCATGTTTCCCCCATCGGGGCCGCTTGATGGCATGACTGGGACGGGATGGGCATGGACGACGTATCCCCTTCCCGGAATGGAGGAATCGTAGCACGGCCCCGGCCGGAACATCAACGGATCGAATTGGCCGAAGGGCATTTGCGAAATGAGAGGATTTCGTAACCGTTCACAGGCGTTTTTGATGTGCGTTTCGATGGAGCATTTCTTATGTGGCACAGCCGCCCTCGGCTGTGGAACCCCAGGGTTCCATCGCTGTTCCCGTGGCTATTGTATCGTCTCCAGGCAACAACCCTTAAGCTCATGTAAACATTCAGGGCCAATTGGTGCCTGTCGGCCCCACAGCCGAGGGCGGCTGTGCCACATAAGAGCGCATTGGTGTTCTTATGTAACGACACAACAACCTTGAAAAATGGGCGTTCCTCGTCGTGAACGGTTACGGGATTTCTCTACGTGCCATCCGCGGGACCGCGTTCGGTCCCGGTATTTCACCTGTTGCGCCTGTAACAACCACAACATACCGGATCATGTGGCGGGCTCTTTGAAAACCGGCTTTTTGCAAACGTCACCTTGCGGGGAAACATGCCTGCTCGGGGGGAGGTTAATTCAAGTGCGCATTTCCGGGTAGAAGCGGGCTTCCACCAGGAGACAAAGGGTGTGCCACAGCGTGGCATGGGCCTCCTGAACTACCTTCGTGCTATCGCCTGGCGCACGGATCACGATGTCGCCCAAGTCCCCCATGGCGCCGCCGGATGGCCCCGTCAGTGCCACGGCCGTGGCGCCGATTGCCTTGGCCACGGCCATGGCCATGCGGCAATTCGGCGCGTTGCCGGAGGTTGAAATGGCCAACAAGACGTCCCCGGAGCGCACCAGCGCATTGAGCTCCTGGGCGAAGGCCATGTCGCGGAGGGGACTGTCGTTTTCCACGGCGGTTTTGAGCGCCAGGTTCAGGCCCAACGTACAGGCCCGCAGGCCCGCCTCCAGGTGCCGGACCAGGTCCGGCCCGAAGGGCTGGGCCTCAAGGGCCTCGATCAACCGCGGGGAAAGAGGGCGCCGCCGTTCAAAGCTTTTGCATAGTTCCCCCACGATGTGCATGGCGTCCGCCGCGGACCCGCCGTTACCACAGGTGTACAGCGTTCCGTCGGTCTCATAGGCCGACACCAAGGCCGCGTGGGCTTCCAACAGGGGCGTCACGCAGGCCTCCAGGTCGGGCCTTCGGGCCAACATGCCGTCCAGGACTTCTTGTTCGATGGAGGTCAACACGGTTCATCCTTTCGCTTCCGCATTCCATAGAGCATGGCCGCCAGATTACCACCATCCCCCCGGGGAGACGCAAGGAAAGGATGAATCCCGCTCGTACCGGTAATTTCCGTGAATGGATAGGGTTTCCAGCCGCGGGAAAAGGCCGAAAAGTCCGCAAGTCTTTCGGGCCTGCGTCAATTTTGGGGGTTTTCATGCGGCGCGCTGCTCCCAGTATTCCTCGAACCGTCCTGATTGAATGACGCAACGCAGTGCGGTGATTGCGTTTGCACCGCGTACGGTCCACTCCATGCCGGATTGTTTGAGC
>JAJRTN010000007.1 GCA_024278275.1 Candidatus Hydrogenedentota bacterium | reverse complement strand
GCTCGGCAGATACCGAAGGCTCTCAAAGGACTATGAGCAATTGACCGAGAACAGCGAAGCCATGGTGCTCATCGCCATGATAAACCTCATGAGCAAAAGGTTACCCCTCCCAAAGGCATAGGGCCTTTGCAAACACCCTCTGAGAAAGGGACGAAAAATAGGTAGCCTGCCGAGACAATCAAACGGCGCACGCGCGTGGTGGGAATATTCCCCAACGACGCGTCCTGCGACCGGCTGGTGGGCACCCAGCTTCTGGAGCGTCATGAGACGTGGCAATGCGAACGGGCGCGATATCTGAACTTGGAGCACCTTGAACGGCACGATGCGGAAAGGGTTTAAACGAGCGAAAGCACATAGCTGTACTACTACAGAAGCGCCCCTCCTCCCCCCTCCGGAGGGGGGAGGGGCCCAAGACGACCTAACATCAACAACAGTAAACAGATGCTGTCGAGAAAACACTTTTTCAGAACCTTCTTGACCCGGGCTGGCCGGGAAGCAGGGCCAAGGACACACCCGTCTCCGCTTTCGCAAAACAGTTGTTTTGCTATCGCGCAACGGCTCGTGCCTCGCTCCGCTTGGTAGAGTCCCCGTTCTCACCGCCGCCCGTGCCGCCCAGAACATGGGTTCACTGTAGCGCACGCTTCGGCGTGTGTCAAGGACACAATGTGACGAGGCATTTACCGTTATGATGAGGCAATTTGGTACCTTGCCCCCATCACGGCGCGCCGGGTACAATCCATTTCACCAAGGCTAACGCCGGAGACCAATAAGGTAGGGTGCGCTTCAGCGCACCGTTCTCCGTGCAGAGGCGGGAATCTTTCGTTTGCGCCGGGCAAATGTTCCTTGCCCGTGGATTCTCGCCTTCGCGGGAATGACGGTGTGGGGGAGAGCGTAACGCACATCCATGAAGCGGCAAGAGAATGGCACTTTTCCTGCCTCCATTCCGTTTTCCCCAAGCTATCGGTGCGCTGAGGCGCACCCTGCGGACCGGTCGCTGTACGCCAAAGGAAACAGCCCATGCGCTTTGAGTTTTTCGTGGCTTTGCGGTACCTGCGCGGCAAGCGCAAGAACCGCTTTGTGAGTCTCATCACGATCCTCTCCGTGGCCGGGGTGGGGGTGGGCGTGATGGCCCTCATCGTGGTGATGAGCGTGATGACCGGCTTCGACCGGGCACTCATGGCCAGTACCATCGACTTCCGGTCGCATCTCACCGTGCTGCCCGCGGACGGCGGGCGGTTCGAGGATTGGCGGGCGGTGGTGAAGGAGGTCGAAGGCGCCTCGAAGTATGTGGAGGCCGCGTCGCCGGTGATCCAGGTACAGGGGCTTTTGCGGAAGGGCAAATCGCTCCATGGGGTTTTCATCAACGGCATGGACGTGGAACTGGAACAGGCGGTCACGAACATCGCCACCAACCTCACGCGCGAAGGGGGGCGCACTTACAGCCACGGCGATTTGCCCGGCGACCGGGAGATTGTATTGGGTTACCGCGTGGCCCAGCAGTTGCATGCCGTGGTGGGGAGCTGGGTCGAGGTGTTGACCTATCGCCCCCAGGTTGGCGGGCTTATTCCCGGCCGCGCGCGGGGCATCCAGATGCGCGTGAGCGGCATCTCCCAGGCGCGCATGGCGGACTTTGACAGCCTCTATGCCTTCGTCACGCTGGAGTGGGCGGAGAAACTGCGTGGCCGGAAGGGCGTCGATGCCGTCCACGCCCGCCTGACGGACCCCTTCGTGGCGGACCGGGTGGCGAAGGCCATTCGCGCCATTCGTGACGAAGACGGCTATCCCCGTTACGACGCGGTCACGTGGTTCGAGGAGAACGCCGGGTTCTTCGGCGCACTGCGCCAGGAGAAACTGGTCATGTTCGTCATTCTGGCGTTTATCGTACTGGTGGCCGCGTTTAACATTACGAGCACCCTCATCATGGTGGTCATGGAGAAACGGCAGGACATCGGCATCCTGCGCACCCTGGGGGTCAGCGGTCCGCGCATTCTGTACCTGTTTATTATCGAGGGGCTTTTTATCGGCCTCGGCGGTACCTTGGGCGGGGTCATCGTGGGTACGCTGCTGGCCTACAACCTCAACCCCATCGCGGAGTTTTTCGCGGACATTTTCGACGTGCCCCTCTTCGACACGCCTTTCTATTTCTTCGACCAGATCCCCGTGGCCGTGGTGCCCATGGATATCTTCTGGATCACCCTGTCGGCCGTGGTGCTCACCTTCCTTTCGACGCTGTACCCCGCGTGGAGCGCGGCCCGGCTCAACCCCGTGGATGCCCTGCGCTATGAGTAACGTACTGGAATGCCGGGGCATCAAGAAGTACTACCACGACGGACAGCGGGAACTGCGCATCCTCCGGGGTGTGGATCTCGAAGTGCGTGAGGGCGAAATACTGGCTATCAGCGGACCGTCGGGCGTGGGGAAAAGCACGCTGCTCCACATCATGGGCACCCTCGACATGCCGACGGCGGGCACGGTGTTGTACCGGGATCGGGACGTCTTTCAACTGCCCCGGGCCGAGGTCAACCGCATCCGAAACGAGGAGATCGGATTCGTCTTCCAGTTCTACCACCTCCTGCCCGAATTCACGGCGCTGGAGAACGTCATGATGCCGGCCCTGTGCCAGGGAGCGCGGCTGAAGACCTGCCGGGAACGGTCGGAACGGCTCATGGAGCGGGTGGGACTCGCCGACCGCATGCGCCACAAGCCGGGCCAGCTCAGCGGGGGGGAACAGCAACGGGTGGCCATCGCCCGGGCCCTGTTCAACGACCCCGGCATCGTGCTTACGGATGAGCCCACGGGCAATCTCGACGAACAAACGGGGGAGAGCATCATGGACCTGCTCTTCCGGCTCAACGCCGAGGAAAAGGTCACTTTCGTTATCGTGACCCACGACGACCGCCTGGCGGAGCGTGCCGGGCGCTGGGTGTATCTGCACGAGGGCAAGGCCTGGCCGCGCCAGTGACCCCCGGCCGATGGATTTCGGCAATGCTGTAACGTCTTATGCCGATACGCCTTACAAGGCCAATCCATGGATTGGCGTGGGGCGTGCATGCCTTGACACGGGCCATGGATTGTGTTACACTTCGGTTGATTTGTTAGCACTCTTGGTGGTTGAGTGCTAAGACCGTAAGGATGGTTGCATGACGCAAGTCCAGGAATTGGGCGAGCGAGAGCGGCTCATTCTACATGCTGTCGTGCATACTCATATCACGACGGCGGAGCCGGTGGGTTCACGGTCCGTGGTCAAGCGCTTCGGCCTTGATCTCAGCCCGGCCACGGTCCGCAACGTGATGGCGGATCTTGAGGATCTGGGTTTTTTGCAGCAGATCCACACGAGTTCGGGCCGGGTTCCCACGGACCGGGGATACCGGTACTACGTGGATTACTTGATGCGGGTTCAGGCGCTCACGGCGCGGGAGCGCGCGCGAATCGAGCGTGAGCTCGAACAACAGTTGAATGATGCCGACGAAGTGTTGCGGCAAACGAGCCACCTGCTGGCCCGGGTCACGCGGCAGGCGGGTTTGGCGGAGGCGCCCAGCGAGGCCAGCGCGGAGATACAGCGGTTGGACTTGATACCCTTCGCGGCCTGCCGGTTGGCGGTGCTGATTGTGGACAACTTCGGCCGGGTGCTCACGATTACGGTGGAGACGCCCGAGCCCCTGGCCCCGGATACAGTGCCGGCGTTGAACCGTTTCCTGAATGCCCACCTGCGGGGCACCCACATAGACCAGATGGCGGCCACCTTGCGGACGCGTTTGCAGACCTTCTTCGACGAGCAGCGCATGTTGGCCGAGCAGGCATTGCGGATCCTGAGTCTCGTGCCGCAAAACCGTCCGGCGCAACTCTTTTTGGATGGGGCGGACCAATTGTTCGAGCAACCCGAGTTCCAGGATGTGGACAAGGCACGGCAGGTGTTTGGCCTGCTGGGCGGCCAGGACCGGCTTGCCGGTCTGCTTCGCGCCACGGCGACGACGACGCCGGCGGGCGGTAAGATCCTGATCGGTGGCGCTGATGGCACGGAAGGGCTTGAGAACATCAGCGTGGTGACGGCGCCTTACAAGATAAGCGAGGAAACGGTCGGCGTGATCGGTGTGCTGGGTTCCAAGCGGATGCCCTACCCGCACCTTTCGGCCATCGTGGACTACACCGCCGGTCTGGTCACCAAAGTGTTGTCACGGTTCGTGCGCTAGCCGCGGGTGACAAGGCGGGGAAAGGCGGGCACCGGGTAAGGTGGTTGATGCAATGGAGAAACAGGTGAAGAAGACCAATATCGAAGAAAAACAGGAAACCGGGATAGCCGGAGAAACGGCGGAAAAACCGGAGGATCGCGAGGAAAGTGTCCCCATTCCGGAGCCGTTGATCCAGGAAGACGAGGGTGAAGCGGAGGATAACGGCACGGACGCCTCCGAGGCCCTGGCGGCTTTGGCCACCGAGCTGGAGGAAGCGCGGGACCAGATGCTGCGTCTGCGCGCCGAGTTCGATAACTACCGCAAGCGCACGGCGCGGGAAGTGGAGCGGGTTCGCAAGACGGCCGCGGAATCCCTGATTCGTGAATTGCTCCCCGTGGTGGACAACCTGGAGCGTGCCTTTGACCATGCCGGGGACAAGTCGGACGGGTTGGCACAGGGCGTGGAAATGGTGCTGAAGCAGTTGTGCGGCGTGCTGAGCGCCCACGGTACCGAACCCATCCCCGCGTTGGGCGAGGTTTTCGATCCGAATGTGCATGAAGCCCTCTCCCATTTGCCCTCGGATGAATACGCCGCCGACACGGTGATGCAGGAATACGAGCGGGGCTACCGTATGGGTGACTATGTACTGCGACCGGCCAAAGTGGTTGTAAGCAGCGGGCCGGCGGTGGAAAAGGAAGAAGCAGGCACCGATGGCGGTGCCGAAGAGGACGCGTAACAACTTCGCCAAGTGAAGGAAATATATCATGGGAAAAGTAATCGGAATTGACTTGGGTACCACGAATTCCTGTGTCGCCGTCATGGAGGGCGGCGAGCCGGTGGTGATTGCCAATGCCGAAGGGGGCCGCACGACGCCTTCGGTGGTGGCCTTCACAAAGGACGGCGAGCGCCTCATCGGCGCCGTCGCCAAGCGCCAGGCTGTCACCAACCCCAACAACACGATCTTCTCGATCAAGCGGTTCATGGGCCGCCGCCACGAGGAGGTCAGTGATGAAGAGCGGATCGTGCCCTACAAGGTAAGCGAGACCAGCTCCGGCGACTGCCAGGTCGAAATAATGGGCAAGACCTACCGCCCGCCGGAAATCTCGGCCATGACGCTTCAGAAAATGAAGGAAACCGCCGAGGCCTATTTGGGGCAGGATGTCAGCCAGGCCGTCATCACCGTGCCGGCCTATTTCAACGACTCCCAGCGGCAGGCCACCAAAGACGCGGGCCGTATTGCCGGGCTCGAAGTGCTGCGTATCATCAACGAGCCCACCGCGGCGGCCCTGGCCTACGGCCTGGAGAAAAAGAAGGACGAAAAAGTGGCCGTCTATGATTTGGGCGGCGGCACCTTCGACATCTCGGTGCTGGCCATCGGTGACGACAGCTTCGAGGTGCTCAGTACCAACGGCGACACCCACCTGGGGGGTGACGATTTTGACCAGGTCATTATCGACTGGCTGGCCGAGGAGTTTCAGCGGGAACAGGGTATCGATCTGCGCAAAGACCCCATGGCCCTTCAACGCCTCAAGGAAGGCGCGGAAAAGGCCAAGTGTGAATTGTCCACGGCCATGACGACGGACATCAACCTGCCCTTCATCACGGCCGACGCGGCGGGTCCCAAGCACCTCAACTACACCCTTACCCGGGCCAAGCTCGAACAGTTGTGCGACGGCCTCCTGTCGCGCACCAAGAATCCCTGTCTCCGGGCCATCGAAGATGCCGGCCTGAGTGCGTCGGACATTGACGAAGTGATCCTGGTCGGCGGCATGACCCGCATGCCCGCCGTGGGCCGCGTGGTGCAGGAGATCTTCGGCAAGGAGCCGCACCGCGGCGTCAACCCCGACGAGGTGGTGGCCATCGGCGCCGCGATCCAGGCCGGCGTGCTGGCGGGCGACGTGAAGGACGTGCTGCTCCTCGATGTAACCCCTCTTTCCCTGGGCATTGAGACCCTCGGCGGTGTCTGCACGAAACTCATCGACCGTAACACCACCATTCCGGTGACGAAGCGGCAGATATTCTCCACGGCCGCCGACAACCAGACGGCGGTGACGATCCATGTGTTGCAGGGTGAGCGTGAAATGGCCGGCGACAACCGGACCCTCGGACGCTTCGACCTGCTGGGTATTCCGCCGGCGCCTCGCGGCGTACCGCAGATCGAGGTTTCCTTCGACATTGATTCCAACGGCATTGTCCACGTGTCGGCCAAGGATCTCGCGACCGGAAAAGAGCAGCGGATTCGTATCGAGTCCTCCAGCGGTCTCTCCGAAGAGGAGATTAACCGCATGGTGAACGAGGCCGAAAGCCACGCCGACGAGGATAAGGAGCGCAAGCGCGAGGTGGAAGTGCGCAACAACGCCGACACGCTGCTCTACACCACGGAGAAAACCCTCAAGGAACATGGCGACAAGGTGGACGATGACACGAAGAAGAGTATCGAGGCCGCCATGGCCGACTTGAAGAAGGCCGTGGAGGGTTCGGACGTGGGCGCCATCGAGGCGGCCACGGAAAAACTCACCGAGGCATCCCACAAACTCGCCGAGATAATGTACCAGGCGGCGTCGGAGGCCCAGGCCCAGGGCGGTCCTGAAAACGCCGGGGACGCGGCCGCCACCGGCCCCGAATACGTAAACCCCGGCGACGACGCGGGGAAGGCGGGTGACAGTGACACCGTGGATGCGGATTTTACGGTGGTGGACGATGATGATCAGAAAAAATCCTGATCGGTCCCGGGAAACCAGCGGGGACCCGCCGGTGCGCCGGTCCCCGTTCTTTCCGCATGGACACGTGCGAAAAGGCCACTACCGCGGATTCAGGATAGAGAAACCCCATGCCATCCAGCCAAGATCCATATGACGTGCTCGGCGTAGCCCGCGATGCTTCCCCGGACGAGGTGCGCAAGGCGTACCTCAAGCTCGCCCACAAGTACCACCCCGACAAGACCGGGGGGGACAAGACGGCGGAAGAAAAGCTGAAAGAAATAAACGCGGCATACGACATCCTGAAGAACCCCGAGAAGCGTGCTCAATTCGACCGCTTCGGCGCCACCGATGGCCAGGGCTTCGGCGGGTTTGGCCAGGGTGGATTCGGCCAGGGCGGAGGCCAGGGCTTCGAAGCGCCTTTCGAGGATTTCTTCGACATGCTCTTCGGGCAGGGCGGCAGCCGGCAGCGTCCGGGCGGAGCCCGGCCGGGCAACGACCTGGAGCTGCGCCTGCGCATTACCCTGGAAGAAGCCTACAAGGGCACCAAAAAGAAGATCCGTTTCTCCCGCGCCGAGAACTGTGCCGAATGTCATGGCACGGGCGCCGCGCCGGGCTCACGGCCCGAGACCTGCCCCCAGTGCCATGGCACGGGCCAGGTGCGGGTTGCCCATGGCTTTTTCAGCGTCACCCGCACTTGTCCCGGCTGCGCGGGCGCGGGACGGATTGTTTCCAAGCCCTGCCGGCATTGCAACGGCCGGGGACAGCGGAAAGCGAACCGCGAGCTGTCGGTGGACGTGCCGAGCGGCGTCGATAGCGGCTCGCGACTGCGCGTGGGCGGTGAAGGTGAGGCGGGACCCAACAACGGCCCGAGAGGCGACCTTTACATTCACATCGAAGTGGAACCCCATCCCCTGTTCACGCGCGATGGCGTGAACATCCTATGTGAATTGCCGGTGACAGTCACCCAGGCGGCCCTGGGCGCCACCTTGCGCATCCCCACACTGAACGGCGAGGCTGAGTTGAAAATCCCCGCGGGAACGCAATCGGGCAAACAGCTTCGGCTTCGGGGATTGGGTATGCCCGACCTGCGCGGTTATCGTCAAGGTGATCAGGTCGTCAAGATTGCCGTCGAGACCCCCGTTAAACTTTCCCGGAAACAGAAGGAGTTGCTCCGGCAACTTGAATCGGAAAGCGATTCCCGTTCCTACCCGCTCCGTAAACAGTTCCAGGAAACCACCAGGAAAGGACGGTAAAGGGCGGAGAAGACGCTGGGGGGGGAAGGGAAGGTCAAAGCCATGCGGATTGACATCGGCCCCGCCATCATGGAAACCTGCCGGGGCGATATCACGAAGGAAACGGTGGACGCTATCGTGAATGCCGCCAATGAAACCCTGCTGGGTGGTGGCGGTGTGGATGGCGCGATTCATCGCGCGGGCGGTCCGGCCATCCTGGAAGCGTGCCGGAAGCTGGGAGGCTGTGCCACGGGCGACGCCAAGATCACCACGGCGGGAAACATGCCCGCCAAGTATGTCATACACACCGTCGGCCCCGTCTATCACGGCGGTTCACGGGGCGAAGCGGATCAACTGGCAAGCTGCTACCGGCGCAGTCTTGAAGTCGCCGCGGACCATGGGATCAAGAGCATCGCCTTTCCCGCCATCTCCTGCGGCGTCTACGGTTACCCCATCCCCGAGGCGGCGCGCATCGCGGTGGATACCGTGCATGCTTTCCTGACGGAGCACGGTGGTTTGGACCGGGCGCGCTTCGTGCTTTTCGGCGAAGGCACCTTCACCGCCTTCTCGAAAGCCCTTCAGGCCAAAGCCCAACCCCGGACTTCCTGATCCCGACCGGGTAGCGGCGTGGTATTGAGGAAAGGGGTTTGGCCTGTCCCTGGTCCATTTCCGTATTACCCCTGCCGTCATCCCCGCGAACGCGGGATTCCATGATAATGTATCCGCAGATGGCGAAGATGAACGCCGATGCTCGCAAGATGAGAATAGAACCACGGAAAACACAGAAAACACGGACAAAAGGAGTATTAATGTCCGAGTATTCCGTGTGTTCCGTGGTAAAAAATAATTACCTTGAAGGCAAGACGGTTGAAGTTCATAAATGGGGTGAAGACGGAAACCTTGACGACGAAACAGTCTCCCTTGGAAGAACGGCCTCTCAAAGTCGACAGCCTCGCAGAGGTGATCGTCACCTTGGTGTTTACATGGCCTCCCGGAAATCGTTTCAGGCAAAAGAATTATAGCGACGCCGTCGGATTGCTGTCACCCCTTCGAGGCTGGTTATATAATATGGATACATTCCGTGGGCTCGCTGCGCTCACCCACGGCTACGGACTGCCAGCCCTTCGGGCCTGAATGGGACACAACAAAAAAACCAGGTTCCTACCCATGGGTAGGCGCTCACGACTAAATCGACACACCGCGAGGCCGGAAACCCCGGCCCGGGAAGGGCTATGCCAGTTCGGGCAACTCGAATCCACCCAGGATATTGTAGCCGCTGTCCACGTGGAGTACTTCGCCCGTGACCGCCGACGAAAGATCGGACAAAAGGTACAGCGACGCGCCCGCCACGTCATCCGCCACGATATTGCGGCCCATGGGCGCGTTCCGCTCGTTCACGGCGAGCATGCGCCGAAAGCTGGGGATGGCGGAGGCCGCCAGCGTTTTCACCGGTCCGGCGCTGATGCAATTGACACGCACCCCCTTCGCCCCCATGTCCACGGCCAGGTAGCGCGCGCTGGCTTCCAGCGTTGCTTTCGCAACCCCCATCACATTGTAGTGGGGAACGACCTTTTCCGCGCCGTAAAAGGTCATGGCCACGATGCTGCCGCCCTGCCCGGGAAACAGCGGTTCGGCGGCACGCGCCAGGGCAACCAGTGAATACGCCGAGATATCCAGGGTCATGTGGAAATTACCGCGCGAGGTATCGACAAACCGGCCCATAAGATCATTGCGGTCGGCGTAAGCCACGGAATGAACCAGGAAATCAACCTGCCCCCACGCGCTTTTGACGGAATCAAAGAAGGCCTCGATTTCCTCGTCGCGGGTCACGTCGCAAGGCACACGCAGCGCGCCGTCCATGTCCGCCGTCAACTTGGCCAGGCGCTTCTCCTGCGCTTCCCCCAGGTAGCTGAAAGCCAAGGTGGCGCCTTCCTCGGCACACCGTTTCGCGCAACCCCAGGCGATGGATCGCTCGTTGGCCACCCCCGTAATCACGCCACGCTTGCCCGCAAGCAACCCTTCCGCCATACCCACCTCCTTCGCGGTCATTCCACGCACCGGGATTTCATTGCCGCCATGACGTAACCAGGCGGTTCGTCAGGCCTTATCCATCGCCTCAAGCCGGGCCTTCGCCGCACGGACACCCAGGCACTTTGCTTCCACCACTGCGGCCCTGGTCGCCTTGCGAAGCCGCAGTTGGCGATCATCCCGCTCCCATTGGTACACGCTCTGCGGACTTACATTCACCAGGCGCGCGAACTGCGCCTGGGTCAGGCCCAACCGGGAACGAAGGTTACGGATGGTCTTACCGGAAATCCGTACCTTTGGCTTGTGATCCTCCGTGGCTTCAGGAGGAGAGGCGGATTTGGGATTGACCGTGGCTTTCTCCACTTTCCGGGTGGTTCTCGCCAATCCGTTAACGTGCTTCCGGAGATCTGAAATGGCACGTCGAAGGGCGACGTTTTCGCTTCGCAGTTTAGCCAGATCGTCCTTGAGCTCTTTACGTGCAAGACGCCGAATTTCTTCTTGAAAACGCTGTACAAATGTTGCCAATGGAGTACTCCTTACGGGGTTGGCCATTCGGAAGACACCGTGGAATCCATTATCTCATCCGTTCCGGATGAACACGTGCCCGGAAGCGACGCCGCAACAAATAAACGCTATCCAAACTTTCACGGTAACTTATACCCTTCCCAAGACCCGGAGTATCCCAGAGTCCGGGATATTAAGTCAAACATTCGAGGAGGCATGGGCAAATTGAGCGTCTCTCTGCCCGCCGCAACAGGAGGCCGCGGAAAGGTCCGGGCCTGTCGTTCGCCCCGGTGGTGGTGGCACGGCCGGGTCGCGAACGCCGACTCGCCCCGGTATGTGTACCACGTGGAGCGGTGGCAATCCACCGAAAGAAAGGGTCCGGGGCGTGGTCCCCAAATCTTTCATGGTTTCGACGAAGTCATCAACGCCCTGCCACAACCAGAAGACCGCCCACACCTCGGTTCCTTCCCGGACGCAGGTCTTGGCCGACTTGAGAAACTCACCGTAACCCTGGTGATGGGGGAGGCGTTCATCCGGTATTGCCAGGTAATAGCGCAACGGTATCGTGTTGAAATGCTTCAGGGGCAACACCACCGCGTTCGGGGCGGCATGTTCCTTCATATACGCCGCGAAAGCGGCATAGCCGGGCCGGTGGGGCCGGGGCAGGGCGGCATGTTGCCACAGCAACATGAGACAGAGCGCGGCGGCGAGGAACCGCCGTGCCGCCGTGTGCGGAATCCATCCGAGTCCCCAGCCGGCCAGAAGGCAGAGCCCCGCGCCACAATACAAGACATAGCGCGCGAAGAACACGTGCCGCCAAAGCAAGGCGATAAGAAACAGGAGAAGCGGCGGGAGGATGCACCAGGTATAAAGCAACACGGCGTTGCTTCGGTCCCCGGCGGCTTGGCCCCGCCGAAAAAAACGCCACGCCGGAACCATGGAGAGACCGGCCACGAGCAAGGCGATAATCCGGTCGGCGGAAAAACCCAGCCACATGAAGGGAGCGGGATCGAGTTTTCCGAACCGGCCGCCCGCCAGGATCAGCATGGCGTTGGGCAGGTCACGCCAGTCCAATAGCTCCGGGCGATAGGCTTGTCCCGCGTGGCCCACGTCATAACCGAGCCACACGACCCACCCGGCGAAAAGCGCCGTTACCGCCGCCTGCGCGGTAAACCAAGTCAGGCACAGGCGGGGCCGGCGCCCATGGCAGAGCAGCAGGTGGAATCCCTGCGCGGCGAAAAGCAGGATGCAAACCGGGTGGGTAAACAGGAGGACGGCGTTCGCCGCGACATGGACCGCCCATCCCCACATGCGCCCCTCGATGAGCGACAGGTAAGCCAGCATGGACAGCGTTACGAGGAGCGTGATCAAGGCGTAGAAGCGGATTTCCTGGGAATAGTAGGTATGCGACAGCGACAAAGCCATCAGGAGCGCCCCGTATCCCGCGGCGCGTCCGCCCTGCAGACGCCGCCCCAGGCAGTACACCACTCCCACCGTGGCAACCCCCAGGAACACCGACAACAATCTCAGGGAAAGGACCCGCGCGCCAAAGAGTCGGGCCCAGTAGTACTCGACCAGGAAATACACCGGGGACACCCGCTCCGGCATGGCCTCCCGCCAATACCCCGGCAGGGTTCCCGCCATGCTGTCGTGGTAAAACCCGGCGAAAGTGGGCCTGTCCAGGAAAGAGAGTGTAAGCCCTTCATCACTCCAGGCCGATTCGCCCGAAATCCCCCAAAGGCGCACCGCAAGGGCCACCAGTATGACACCGCCCGCCACCCAGGTCCCCAAGGTTCGACCGTGATCTTCCAGGGGGCGGGGCAGGCGTGTTTCCGTGACCATTTGTTCTACACGGCACTTCACGGGGAAGCGACTACTGGATAATGGCCAGGGGGGGCTTTCCCAGGAGGCTGAGTATGCCATTCGCCAGGTCGAAAAGGATCCGCTGCCAAAGGGGCAACACTATTTTCGATTCTACGGCAAAGGCGGGGCGGGGTCGGGATATGTCGGCAAGATGTCGGTTCATGGGGATGATCTCCCGGTGCTTTGGGCTTCTATGTCCGAAAAAATGGAAATGGTACCGTCGTTAATCAATACAGGGGAAAAGCAATCATGTTACGGAATGGCCATTCGGGTAGTTGACAAGTATGGCCATTTGCTATTACGATGGATTTACCGTAAGGTGACGTTCGTGGAGAATCGCGGTTGGACGAAACGTTGCCCGCATGTGCGGCCGCCGCGAAAGCGGCCCGGGAAGGAGACTTTGGCCTTGAACCACCCGCAAAGACCGTCAGTCACGCGAGGGAGGGCGCGGCGGGGCTTTACGCTGATCGAGTTGATCGTGGCCATTGCGATTATCAGTGTGGCCACCAGCGTGTTCCTGTCGCTCTATTTCTCCAGTTTGGCCATCACCAAGAGCGTGGAGAACCACCGCACGGCCGCGGAAGTGGCCCGGGCGAAGCTGGCTTACCTTGAGGCTCACCCGGAAGCGTTTCTCTGGGAATTGCCCGAGAAGCCCGGCGACACGCGTTTTCCCATCAAGCTTGGCGAAGATGAGCCGCTCATCGGGAATCCCGTTGAACCGCCCGCGGTGCTTCCCGACGATAAAAGGGCCGAACGGCGCACGGAGAATCTGTACACGCAATACAGTTGGAATGTTTTCGGAAAGTATCCCGTGAAAGAGAGGGACGCGACGACGGGTGAGCCCATGCGGTACGGCAAGGACTACTTCGAGGTCACCGTGGTCGTCTCGTGGGAGGAGAAAGGCCGTATCGAGCGGCTTGCCCTCACCTCCGCCATTCCCAGTGACCGCGTACCGGGGAGGACCGCCGGATGAAACAGCGGCGTGGTTTTTCGCTCATAGAACTTCTCACGGTGCTTGCCGTGCTCTCCGTGGTGACCACCATCGGGACGACCATGTTCTTCAAGGTGAACGACCTCTGGCGCATGACCTCCATCCGGGGCCAACTCGACGATGCCATGGGCAACGTGGATGAACAGTTGACGCGGGATTTCGGCATGGTCCTTTCCAGCACGCTGTCCGGGGTTCCCCTGCGGGGCGTGCGACGCGAGACCGATGTGCCGGAAGGCAATCTTTTCCGACGGCTGAACGATGACTGGCTGGTGATCCCGGTGGAAGAGGTGGACATCAAGTCGGGAGTGCCGCGCCGTTACAATGTTATCTACCAGGTGCAGCGGAATAACGAGGAAAGCGCTGCGGGCGTGCTCATTCGCGCGCGGCGTCCTTTGGGCGAGCCCGTCCCCGGGAAGCTGGGAGGCATGGAAGTGGCCACGGGGGTGTTGTCCATGCGATGCGAGTACCTGGACGGGGGGAAGTGGGTGGACGCGTGGTCCGGCGACGGGATGCCGGAAGCGGTTCGTGTAAGCCTGACCCTGGCGGATGCGTCGCAACCCTGGGAACAGGTTTCGCGGGTTTTGACCTATCCGATCCATGTGAAATGAGGGCGAGAGGATGATTGGGAGAAAACCGATGACGTGCAGCCCCTCCGGGCGCGGCCACGAGCGCGGCAGCGCCCTCATTATCGCCTTGGCCCTGCTGTCTCTCTTTGCCCTGATGGGAACGGCCTACGTGAAACACGTGGGGCTTCGGGCCGAGAGCGGCAACATGGAACTGCGCAAGATCCACGCCGCCCGGGCCGCGGAAGCCGGTATCAACGCCACCATCGGCGAAATCATCACTATCCTGGAGCGAGGCGGCCGGGTGCCGGGTTCGGCGGCGTGTGAACTGCCCGTGTACGGAATGCGCAAGACCGGCAGTGTCCCCGAGAACCAGGGACTGGAATTGATTGCCCTTGAGCATCGCCGCGCCCGGGCCGACGTGACCATTGAAGATGAGAGCGGCAAGGTGAACATCAATCACGCCCCCGCCAGCGTGTTGCGCCACCTGTTGAAGGGCGATGGCGTGACCGCGCGGCGCCTGGCCGAGGAAGCCCGCAAGAAACCGTTCATTTCCCTGAATGAACTGCTGAAACGGGGCGGATTGAGTAAGAAGCAATTCAAGCGGATCAAACCCTATGTGACGGTGTACACCGTGGTGGACCATGAGAATCCGGCGGGTTACATCAACCTGCGTGCCGCCCCGCCCGAGGTGTTGGGGGCGCTCCTGGATATCACGGACGAGAAGATCATTCGGAATATCGCGGCGGCCAGGCCGAAAACGCTGGAAAAGCTGTGTGAAATCGCGGGCGGCAAAGATCCCGCCACCTTCAATATTCCCATGGATCCCCACAACCTGGACGCCCTGCCCCCCGCGCTGACCCTCACATCGCGATGCTTCCGTCTGGTAAGCGAGGGCAACTTCGCCTACGTGAAAGACGCCAAGGACACGGAGGGCTACAATCGCGCCGTGTCCCGCGTTGAAGCCGTGGTGCTCTTCGGCCTGGATGGCCAGTACGAGATTCTGAAGTGGTCCACCCAACGGAACCACTTAAGCTGAAGGAAACGAACACTGGGCCCGGTGCGGCATTTCGCCGCCGCCGGACCCCGACGCGCAGAACGCGGAACCCAAGGAGGAAGCCGCCCTATGGCCACCACGAGTGGAAGTGCTGGGGCCCCGAAAAGGCGCCCCAAACGCGCCGCCAAGAAGAAAACGACGACCGTTGTCATGACGCCCACGGCCGAGGAGGAAATCGTCATCCGGGCCGGCGAAGGGGTTACGTCGCCGGGCGGCTTTTTCAGTCGGAGCAGTGTGCGCCGTACTGACATCACCGCCTTTCTTCGCCAGTTGATCATGCTGGTCGAGGCGGGTACGCCCCTGTTGCGCTCGCTGAAGACGCTTGCGCGGCGTGGGCAGCGCGCCGCCATCCGGGCGCTCGTCGGCGATATTGCGGCCTACGTCGAAGCGGGCAACCCGTTGTGGCAGGCCTTCGACCGCCATCCCCGTTATTTTGATTCGGTCTTCATCAACCTGATCAAGGCGAGCGAGGCTTCCGGTACGCTTGTGCCCGTGCTTCGCCGTATGGTGGAATACCGCGAAGCAAGCGATCTCATGCGCAAGCGGGTCCGGGGCGCCATGGTCTACCCCGTGATTCTCATCGCGGCCTGCCTGGCCATCCTGCTCTTCATTGCCAACGTGGTGGTGCCCGCCTTCAAGGAGACCTTCGAGAACCAGGATCTTGAACTGCCCTTGATCACCAAGCGCTTCATGGCCACCGCGGAGTTTGTCGGCGTGTGGTGGTGGGTGCCGCTCGTGGCGCTCGTGGTGATTATCCTGGTCTACAAATTCTGGTTCGTGCGCCGACCGCTGCGTCGTCTCTTCGCCGACTACTGGAAATTGAAAGTGCCCATCGTCGGCCCCATCCTTCAAAAGAACGCCATTGTCGAGCTGAGCCGGACCATGGCCCTGCTCCTGCGCAGTGGTCTGTCCATGATGGCCACGTTGGACCTGACCCGGTCGGCCATTCATAACAAGCGCGTGGCGTTGGCCCTTCAGACCGTCCGCGATTCCGTCGAGCGTGGCGGTGGGCTGGAAGAACCGTTGCGCCAGGAGGAAAAAGTCATTCCCGCCGTGGTGACCGACATGTTCGTGACGGGCGAGGAAGCCGGTCGGGTCGATCAGATCGCCGAACAGGTCGCCGCCGTCTACGAGGAGGAAGTGAAAATCGCCGTCTCCACCCTGGGTGAGACCCTGCAGCCCGTGTTCACCATTTTCGTCGGTGTCGTTGTTATCACCCTCTTCATTGCCCTCTTCTTCCCGCTGGTCACCATGATCGACCAGATTTCTTCCGCGGGCGTGTAATTCGTGGATTGGAAATCAATGCCCCCCGCGCCATCCGGTCGCGGGGGTGTTTTTTTAGAGGCAGGGGATGGATGATCGCTTTACGTGCGCCATATGAGAGCCGCGGGCGGTGTCTTGTTGGACGCAGGGCAACACGCTCCCACGGGTATCTGCCTGCGTCACCTGATATCGACCCGGGAAAACGGGCGTATCCCAGGCGCAAAACGTAAAGAGTGGGAAGATGAAAAAAACGGAAAAAGGCGAAAAAAACTTGCCTTTTGCCTGTTTGTTTGTTACATGATCTTAACGTAACAGTTGAATGGCGGCGATGAAAAACGATCTCTTTCGCTTTTGAGTTTGCGCTGAACCACCATTTTACCCTTGTTTTACAGGCCCTTCGGCGCTTTTCCTGCAACTACCGCTTTTCGTTTTCACCTCCGTCGTTGCGCATTATCGCAAGCCATAGATCGGCACGCATGGGGAGAAAACGGCGTTTTGCCCGTTCCTTTGCACACGCTTAGTACCTGACCCGGTCGCTCGATAAGGAGATCGATCAACCGTTTGCGTTCGGCCAGTCGCCGTGCGCTTTTGGGACAGTGTGAGAGTAAGAGTGACGTGTAGGAACCAAGGGAGAAGCGAGATGGCTGCTGCGAAGAAGAAAGCTGCCGCGAAGAAACCCGTGGCAAAGAAGAAGGCCGCCGCGAAGAAGAAAGCTGCCGCGAAGAAACCCGTGGCAAAGAAGAAGGCCGCCGCGAAGAAGAAAGCGGCTGCCAAGAAGTCCGTGGCAAAGAAGAAGGCCGCCGTGAAGAAGAAAGCGGCCACGAAGAAGCCCGCGGCAAAGAAGAAGGCCGCCGTGAAGAAGAAAGCGGCCACGAAGAAGCCCGTGGCAAAGAAGAAGGCCGCCGTGAAGAAGAAAGCGGCCGCCAAGAAGCCCGTGGCAAAGAAGAAGGCCGCCGCGAAGAAGAAAGCGGCTGCCAAGAAGCCTGCGGCAAAGAAGAAGGCCGTTGCGAAGAAGAAAGCGGCGAAGAAGAAATAGCCTTATAACGCCTGAGAGGGAACTTCGGCGGAATGCCCCGGGTCGGTTTTGCCGTAAAGAAAATCTTGGGTGTGTTACAGGACGGCCTGGATGCCGCCTCACTGGCGGCGACTGGCTATTGGGCGCCACCTCCGGCGACAGTGGGTACGATGCCCACCTTCGGTGGTGGCGCTCGGCCCGCTTCGGGCAGCGGACAAGCGGGCGCTTGTCCCTACACTTCACGCCCCACCGTCATCCCCGCGAAAGGGTGGATGCCCCCCTCTCGCGGGAATGACGGGAGGGGCTCACGGCGTTTGCCGGCACCGTCTTTCTGTCTTTCCTTTTCTTGAACTATCGCGACAAGGGGGATAGCATGTGGGAAAGGATTGCGCGGAAAACGAAGGGAGCGTTCCATGAATCGTCGATCTTTTCTGAGAACCGCGGTAACGGCCACCGGGATGTTGGTCACGGAGCACGCATGGGGCGTGCGAAAAGGATCGCAACGTCCGAACTTTCTGATCATTCTCGCCGATGACATGGGCTATGCCGATGCGGGGTGCTACGGTGGGGAGATCCACACGCCCAACATCAACCGGTTGGCGGAGCAGGGCGTCCGCTTCTCCCAGTTCTATTCGGCGGGACGATGCTGGCCCTCGCGAACGTGTATCCTCACGGGCTACTACGCCCAGCAGGTGCGCATGGACCCGCCGCGGGGCCGGCTGCCCCGGTGGGCGCGGGTCCTCCCGCACTACTTCAAGCCCGAAGGTTACCGATGCTATTCGTCCGGCAAGTGGCACCTCCTGGGTGCGCCCAAGGCCGTGGCGGATGCCGGCTTCGATCATGCCTATGTCGTTCGCGATCACAACCGCTTTTTTTCGCCCAAGAAACACGAGGAGGATGACCAACCGCTCCCCCCCGTCGAGGACGGTACGGATTTCTACCTGACCACCTTCATCGCGGACCATTCGATCCGTTGTCTGAAGGAACATGCCGAGCGCTACGGAGAGAAACCCTTCGTGCAGTACCTGGCCTTCACCTCGCCCCATTTCCCGCTTCATGCCCTGCAAAAAGACATCGATATTTACCGCGACCGCTACCTGCAGGGATGGGATCTCATTCGCGAACAACGGCACCAGCGCCAGTTGGACATGGGGCTGCTGGATTGCCGCCTTTCCGCACGGGAGACCCAAACCATCCCCGGTTGGAATCTTTCGGAGAAAGAGTTGCGTGAGCAGTACGGGGAGGGCGCGGTGGGGCACGCGGTGCCGTGGTATACGCTCACGGATAAGCAGAAACGCTTTCAGGCCACGAAGATGGCCATTCACGCCGCCATGATCCATCGCATGGACATCGAGATCGGCCGCGTGCTGGACCAGGTGAAGGCCATGGGCGCCGAGGACAATACGGTCGTCATGTTCATGTCCGACAACGGATCGAGCGCGGAGCAAATCATCCGCGGCGATCTGAACGATCCCAGGGCCGCGCCCGGTTCCGCCGCCTCCTACCTCTGCCTGGGGCCGGGCTGGTCCACGGCGGGCAACACGCCCTTCCGTCTTCACAAGTACTGGACCCACGAAGGCGGCATCGCCTCGCCTTTCATCGTCCATTGGCCGGCTGGCAACTTGCCCAAGGGAGCCATCCATAAGAATCCGGGCCACTTCACCGACCTGCTGCCCACCATGTTCGACCTCGCCGGGATCGAGCCGGTCCAGGAATGGAACGGGGTCCCGACGCCCCCCCTTCCGGGCCGCAGCATGGCACCCGCGTTCACGAAAGACGGCAGCGTCAAGCATGACTTCCTTTTCTTCGACCACGAGGGGAACCGAGGGTTGCGCCAAGGGGATTGGAAACTGGTATCGGCCGGAAAAGAGGGCCCCTGGTAATTGTTCAACCTGAAAGAAGACCGTTCGGAAATGACCGACCTTTCGGCGGAATACCCGGAGCGCGCCCGGAGAATGAGCGCCTTCTGGGAGGAAAAGCACCATGCCTATCGTAAACAGGCGGGCTACGCCCATCCATAGGGCGCCATTTGCGAAAAGGCACTTTAGACCGTGAACAGATTTCTGAAATAATGCGACTTAATTCCGGGTTTGGCTTTTATGATGGGAAGGTAACTCGGTAAGCGTTCACGGCCGGGCCCTCAAAGAAAAGGGAAGGACACATTGATGCATTCGCGAAACAGTGGTTTCGCTTTCGCGCAGCGGATTGCTTCTTGCCGCGCGGGTGCGCCCGTCCCTTTTGGGGCGGAACGCGTGGATAAGATGTCATGTATACGATTTCTGTAACGGTTTCACGCAGAATGGGACCATCGCCGAGTCTTTCGTAAAAGGTCCGGCTAACATGCGCGAAGGGAGACTCCATGAGCAAGTCCATTGATCACGTCCTCGAAGAATCCCGCTTGTTTGAACCGCCGGCCGCTTTCGTGAAGAACGCCGCGATCAAAGACCGGGCCACCTATGACCGGCTTTACCAGGAGTCCATTGAAGATCCCGAAGGTTTCTGGGGCCGCATGGCGGAGGAGTTGCATTGGTTCAGGAAGTGGGACCGGGTGCTGAACGAGGACCATCCCCCGTTCTACAAGTGGTTCGAGGGCGGCACGACCAACATCAGTTATAACTGCCTGGATCGTCACCTTGATTCGTGGCGGAAGAACAAGGCGGCCATCATCTGGGAAGGCGAGCCGGGGGACCAGCGGATCCTGACCTACCAGGAGCTGCACCGCCAAGTATGCCGTTGCGCCAACGTGCTCCGGGAACTGGGCGTGGAACAGGGCACCCGCGTGGCCATCTACATGCCCATGGTGCCCGAATTGGCCATCGCCATGCTGGCCTGCGCGCGCATCGGCGCAATTCACTCCATTATTTTCGGCGGTTTTTCCGCCAACGCCATCGTGGACCGCGTGCATGACGCCTCCGTGGAAGCCGTCATTACCGCGGACGGCGGCTGGCGGCGCGGTTCGGTGCTTCCCCTCAAGGCGGCGGTGGATGAAGCGCTGGAGCGGTGCCCCACGGTGAAGAACGTGCTCGTTGTGAAACGCACGGAGAACGAGGTCGCCATGGTCGAGGGCCGCGACCACTGGTGGCACGAGCGCATGGCGAAAGTCTCCGATGATTATCCCGCGGCGGAGCTGGATGCCGAAGCGCCGCTGTATATCCTCTACACATCCGGATCGACGGGGAAGCCCAAGGGCATTCTCCACAGCACGGGCGGTTACATGGTGGGCACGTACCTCACGTCGAAGTACATTTTCGACCTGAAGGAGGAGGACACCTACTGGTGTACCGCCGACATCGGCTGGGTCACGGGGCACAGCTACATCATCTACGGCATCCTGGCCAACGGCGCCACCACGGTGATGTACGAAGGCGCGCCGAACCACCCGCACACGGGGCGCTTCTGGGAAATGGTGGATCGCTACAAGGTAACCGTGTTCTACACCGCGCCCACGGCCATCCGTGCCTTCGCCAAGTGGGGCGACGACGTGCCCGCGAAGTATGACCTGGGCAGCCTGCGTCTCCTCGGCACGGTGGGGGAACCCATCAACCCCGAGGCGTGGATGTGGTACCACAAGCACATCGGGCGCGAAGGCTGCCCCATTGTGGATACCTGGTGGCAGACCGAAACCGGGGGCATCATGATTACCACCCTGCCCGGCGCCATGCCCGCGAAACCCGGGTCGGCGGGCTTGCCCTTCTTCGGCGTGAAGCCCGCCATCGTAACGGAAGACGGCGAAGAGGTGGAAACCGGCGGCAGCGGTTTGTTGGTGATCCAGTGCCCCTGGCCTTCCATGCTGCGCACCCTTTATGGCGACGACCAGCGTTTCAGGGAGGTTTACTGGTCGAAATTCGAGAAGCAGGGCTGGTACCTCACGGGCGACGGCGCCTATTTCGACAAGAACGGTTACTGCATGATCATCGGCCGTATCGACGACGTGATCAACGTTTCCGGCCATCGCCTGGGCACCATGGAGATCGAGTCCGCCCTGGTGTCAAGTCCCCTCGTGGCGGAGGCCGCCGTGGTGGGCTTTCCCCACGACGTGAAGGGCCAGGGCATCTGCGCTTTCGTCACGCTGGCCGCCGGCGCCCAACCCTCCGAGACCGACACGGAAACCCTTCGGGAGCACGTGGCGAAAGAGATCGGCGCCATCGCCAAGCCCGACATCATCCGCTTCACCGATGCCCTGCCCAAGACGCGGTCGGGCAAGATCATGCGCCGCCTCCTCCGCGACGTGGCCGCGGGAAGCGATTCGAAGCAGGACACGACGACCCTGGAGGACGAGAGCATTCTCAACAAACTGCGCGCCGAAACATAGGGACGGTGTAAGGGAAAGGCAGTGACGGCCTCCAATGCGTCCCCGTCATTCCCGTGAACGCAGAGATTTTTTCAGGTCGAATGATTTTACAGTTATTATTATTTGAATCGGAAATCCAGTTCGAGTCCGTATAGCCAAGGTATTCTTGGCTCAATGCCCTCGTCGCGCAGTTTTTCGGGCAGGTTCATGTAGTGTT
>JAJRTN010000080.1 GCA_024278275.1 Candidatus Hydrogenedentota bacterium | reverse complement strand
CGTTGTGCTTCCAATTGTTGGAGCCGGGTCATACTCAATCCTCCTGTGGTTGTAATCAACGACCATGTAGTATATATACTACATGCTACTGCCCAAAAACAAAAGAAAAATCGAAAAACTCACTTTGGTGACGCAGGCCCAGTTTCGAAGATGCATTTGCATGGAGGTGTTATTGCGGGTATGGTAATGGGGATGACCGGGATGATTTTGGGTACGTGAAAGAATCGGCATGTTGCTCCCGGCCCGTGATTTCCGGGACGAAAGCTGAACGAGGAAGTGTCAATGAAGACCAATCGCCGCTCATTTCTCAGGAACGTGGCCCTTCTTTCCGCGGCACCGCTCATTCTCCCATCACGGGTGTGGGGCGCGGAAACAAAGCCGAACGAGTACATTAACATGGGTTTTATCGGCATGGGCATGCAGGGCCGGGGGCTTCTCCATGGTTTTTTGCGCCAGCAGGCGTGCCGCGTGGTTGCTGTGTGCGATGTGGACACCACGCGGCGGGAGAGCGCACGGGACGGGGTGAATGCGTACTATGAGAACCGCCCGGAAGTTGGCGCTGGCGCCTGTTCAGCCTACAATGACTTTCGGGACCTGGTTGCCCGAAACGATATCGACGCGGTATGCATTGCCACGCCGGACCATTGGCACGCCATCCCCGTGTTGGCGGCGGTGGAATCGGGCAAGGATGTCTATTGCGAAAAACCCCTGACCCACAATATCCATGAATCGAAAAAGATTATCGAGGTGGTGAAACGGAAACACGCTGTTTTACAGACGGGTTCCATGCAGCGGTCCATGAAAGAGTTTCGCGTGGCCTGTGAACTGGTGCGGAACGGGGCCATCGGCAAGATCCACCGCGTGGATTGTGATTTTGATGAGCCGGGCATTCCCTGTGACCTGCCGGCGGAAGCGATGGAGCCCGGACTGGATTGGGATATGTGGATTGGTCCCGGCCCCATGCGGCCCTACAACTCGATACTGAGTCCGCGCGGCGTCTATAACTTTTATCCCCAGTGGCGCCGATACAAGGAATACGGGGGTGGCGCGGTCTGCGACTGGGGCGCCCATCATCTCGACATCGCCCAATGGGGCCTGGACATGGACCACAGCGGCCCTTGTGAGGCCCACCCGCCGGAAGACCCGAAGGCCACCCTTGGCGCCGTGCTTCGTTACAGGAACGGTGTCGAGGTCCGACATGTCGAAGGCTTCGGCGTGCATTTCTTCGGCGATGACGGGGAGGTGAAGGTCAACCGGGGCAAATTTGAGTTCGTGCTTGGCGGTAAACGTGTCGCCGGTTTCGTGCATCGGGAGGATGGCGGTTCCCTTGGCGCCGCCGTGGAGTTCGTGGAGAAGGAATACCTGGCCAACGCGAAAGTTCGGCTTTACCGGAGCCGGAATCACCTCTCCAACTTTCTCGAGTGCGTCCAGTCTCGGAAACGGCCGATCACCGATGCGGAAATCGGCGGTCGAAGTGCCATCTGCTGTCACTTGCTGAACCAGGTGTATTACAACCATGCCCCCATCAAGTGGAAGCCCAGGCGGATGCGTTTCGCGCGCCATGGCGGCAAGCCCGAATGGCTGACCCGGGACTACCGCGCGCCCTGGACGGTGTGAGCCAACCGTTTACGTTCCCGCCAAGCCCTCATCGCGGGGGGAGCCGGAGGCGAAAAGCACTGTATTTCCTCACCCGTGCGGTTCCGCGGGAATGGTCGTGAACAGGTGTTTGAGCCTTTTTGCCGACATTCCCGCGAATGCGGAAACCCACGGGAAAAACACGGTGTTGCCCCGTATCATGCCTTATTACAAACCCAAACCCGTATCAGTCGATATAAACATCGCCGCCCACCGCTTCGAGGCGAATCCGGTGGAGTCCCGCCTTGAGCCTGCCGTGGAATGACCGGGTGTCCCGGTCGATGCTGCCGTCGAGGGGAATGGCGCTATGCACGACACCGCCGCTCTTGGTGGCGGCGGACAGGGTCGCGTCGGCCTCGGGGGAAAGGAGCAGGCTCACATCGCCCTGCTCGGCAAGGATATCGAAGGAGCCGCCCACGTTGTCCAAGGCCAGCACACGGATATCGCCGCCGCTGGAGCGGGCATGAACGTCGCCGCCGGGCCCGTCGATAACGAGACGGCCCTCCGTGGTGCGTGCGCTTATCGCGCCGCGCACGTTGGTCAGACGCACGCCGCCATAGTTGGCCGAGACTTCGGCGGTCCCCGCCGCATCCCCCACGTTGATTGCGCCGTTCCGGGTGGTCAGGTTGAGCGGCCCCCTTGTCCGACGCGCCTGGATATCCCCCATGCGCTGATTAACGGTGATCGGGCCGCCCAGGTCTTCGATGGTCGTCGTTCCCTCCCGGGCCGCGACGTGGACCGTCAGCGCCGGGGGACACTGGATGCGCAGATCGACGCGGTAGGTGTCGCACCGGAGTTTTTCCATGTCCCCGGTGACCACCGTGGCCACGGTCACGCGGGCCGTTTCGGTCTGCGTGCGCAGTTCAAGCGCGTTGAGGGCCGGAACGGCCAGGTCCGCGGCGGGCACGCGCACGATACGGGTCGCCTCGACGTGAATCTGTTCATCCGGCGAGGGCGATAGCTGGATGTCGCCAATGGTTGCCTCGATGAACAGCCCGGCCCCGGGGTCCGGCGTGCCCGTCCAGGTCAGCAGGTCGCTGACCGACCGCTCCTTTCCGCTGTCCGGCTCAGGCAGTCTATCGCCTTGCCCTTCATAGGTCACGGTGATATCACCAAAGGCCGACGTCAACACGGCCCGGCGGGTGCTTTCCGGGTTGGGCCAACGGGCTATCACCTTGCTGCCCTGCGCGGTCCGGGTGAGGGGCGCCGCCGTTTGGAGGTTGCCGTGGATCACCGTGGCCGTCAGATCCGGCCGGCTGTCCGGCGGCAGCACGAGTTTTAACGGACCACTGTCCATATCCACCACGATGCGCGTTTTTTCGGGTACATCCGTTACCAACACGCTCCCCCGGAAGGCGCTCACTTGGAGTGTTCCGCTGACCCGGTGGAACTCGGCGGAAGGACCGTGCAAGTCGAACTCTCCGCCCCGGATCAACTGGCTGACCCGCAGGGGAAACTCGCCATGGCTGCGCACCTTCACCGTGCCCCCCAGGTCATTCAAATCCACCTGGCCATACTGCGACTCCACCGCCACCAGGCCGCGCACCCCGGTGATTCGCGTGTCTCCGAAGTAGTTGTCGGTGATGACCGAGGCGTTGGCGGGTACGGTAATCTCGTAATTCACCATGATGGATCGATGGGGATCATTTTGGCCCGCGTCGGGAAGCAAGGGGCGCACCTCGACCAGGTCCGGCCGGTGGTTGACATTGACCTCGATTCCCTTCGCCACTTCGGCGGCCCGTTCCGCCGTGTCCGCGCCCGCGACAATCTCCGCCGTCACCTCGACGACCCGCTCCTCCCAAGTGGATACGCGAATCTCGCCAAACTCGTTCGAGACCGAAACCACCGGCGTTGCGTCCACGGGGAAGCGCTCGCTGAAAGGCCGTTTAACCGTGAACTCCGCCTCCGGATCATCCCCCATGCCCAAGCGGGAGCCCACGAGCTGCTCCGCCTTCTGTCCCACATAATTGATGCCCCGTGCCACGCCGTCGAAAACGGACTGTAGCTTGTCACGCACCCCCCCGTCGGCCATGGCGCTCGGCCCGACCAGGAACAGGAGGACCAGGAAGGGAATGGCCGCGGACATGCGAAGATGGTTCATTGTGCGGTTGCCGTTCAAGACCGTTGCCCGTGAGGTTTGGTTATGGTGATGCGGGAGAGTATAGCAACCGGCCCATGGAGGACGCATCCGCTACGCGGTCTCGCCTTAGTCTCTTACCCGTGAAGTTCTGTGCAAATGGTCACGAAAACGTGTTTCTTCCTCCCTTTTGTCATTCCCGCGAACGCGGGGGGGGACGGTAATGTAGAAGCGGCTTCCAGCCGCTTTTGAAGAGGCTGGAAGCCTCTTCTACTTTCTTCGGCCCCACGGTTTCCCGTGGGGATGAAAACGGGGTTCCGGCTGCGTCGGGTCAGGGGAGCTCCCGTAAACGGTTACGAATGGTTTATCCCCGTCCGGCACATGAAGTTCCGGCGCCGACGGGCGCTGGTGGGAAGACAAAGCGGACGTCACAGCCGGGGGCGCGGACGCCACGGCCCCTGGTCCGGGCCGAGTACGGCCCACAGAGGGCGGCTGTGCCACATTAATAAAGAATGACCATGCGGCGAATCACGCCGTGAACGGGCCAATCTGCCCCTGCACCGCTTGCGCGAAAACCGTCGTCTACCCGGTTTTCGCGACATTCATCCCCGCTGTTCACGGAGCATTGACATCCCGCGACCGATAGCCTATATTGCGGCCCTCAACCATCGGGAGGCGCGGATGCGTCAGGGAAACTGGAAATACGTGGGCGTCCTGCTTTCGGCAAGTGCCCTGGTGGGTTTCATGCCGCGCGCGGCGGCGTTCACGGAATCCCTGCACGCGGGCGAGGTCGACGTGTCGTTCTTCGCGCCGGACTGGATATGGCAGCGCCGGGAGGCCAACATTCTTTTTGTCGCGCGCAACGGCGGCGACGTGCCGGTCACCGTGGACGTAACCCTTCATCTCCCGGAGGACCGGGAAGACCACTTCACGTACCGGGGCAAAGCCTCCCGGACCCTTGAGGTTTCGCCGGGCGAGTCGGTGCGGGGCGCCTTCGCGGGGGTGCTTGCCCGTGACGGGGTGCCGTGCCGGTCCTACGTTTTCCGCCTGGACGTGAGAACCCATGGCGAGACAAAGACGCTCGACTATTCGCTCAAGACGATTCGCGGCGCGGTGGTGGGCACCAGTACGGCGGCCATCGCGCTTCCCGTGATTATTGCGTTCGCCTTCACCCTGGTCTTTGCGCTGGTGCTGAACCGGCTGGCCGAACGGGGCGCGTGGCGGGTCAAGGGCGCGCCCGTGACGTCCTCGGAAGACCGGCCCGGCTGGATTGACGAGGTCCCCTCATGAGCCACGAGAAGGGCAACACGCATCCACCCGTTCCCTGGAGCCTGCGGCCCGCGCGCATGGGCGTGCGCGCTGTCTTCGCCCTGGGCGCGGGTTCGGTCATCGCCTCCTTCTACATCGGCACGGGCGACATCACCGTGGCGACCAGCATGGGGGCCCGGTTCGGCTACCGCCTGTGGTGGACCTACTTCGTCCTCGGCATCGCCGGGTGGGCGCTCATCGACATGGCGGTGCGCTACTCCCTCCGCTTCGGCCGCACGCCCATGTCCATTTTCAAGGATGTTCACCCCGCTTTTACCGTTTACATGTTTCTGGCGGTGGTCATCTGCGCCACCATCGGCTCCTACAACCAGTGGGCCGCCTGCGCCATGGTGATTACCGGGCTTTTCCCCGGCGTGCCCATCGAATTGGGCGGCGGACTGGCGGCGGCCCTGGGGCTGCTCTTCCTGCTTACCGGGGCCTACGCGCGTATCGAACGACTCTTCGTCTTCGGTCTTATCGCGCTCATCGTGTGCTTTTTCGGCGCGGCGCTCATGGCGGGCATCGACTGGGGCGCGGCGGGAAGGGGGCTCATCCCCAATGCCCCGGGCAAGGGCTGGAACGGCCTTTTTGCGTCGAACGCGGGCAGCATGATCAACGCGTGGCTCATCCTCGTCTATCCCTACACCATGATTGAGCGCCGCTAGTATGCCGAGGACTTGCAGGGCAAGGTGAACATCCACCGCCGCGCCCGCATCGACTACGCCTGGGGTATTCTCGCGGCGGGCGTGGTGGCCCTGCCGCTCATGGCCGCGGCCGCCGCCGTGCTCAAGCCCTTCGGCATCGCGCCCCGCCAATACACGGATTTCGCCGTGCTGCTCGAACCCATGGCGGGCCGGTGGAGCACGTGGCTCTTCCTCGTGGGCCTTTTTCTCGCGGCGTGGACCGCCGGGGTGGGGTGGTGGATCTGCGGCGCCTATGCCCTTCTCGACATCTTCAACCTGGAGATCAAGCTCGACGCCAAACCCATGCGGATCTGCGCCGTGCTTTTTTTCATCCCCTCCACGCTCCTCCTCTTCCTGCGCATCAACCCCATCTACCAGATGCTCCTCTTTACCGCCTTCCTCTCGCTGGTTTTCCCCCTCATCGGTCTGGTCCTCCTCTGGCGCGTCACCCGCCCGGACATGGGTTACTTCCGCTGGAGCCTGAAGACCCCCGCCGGGGCCGCCGTGGTGCTCGTGGACTGCTTCGCCATCGCCGTCAGTGTGTACATCGGCGTCTACCTGGCCCTCACCAGGCTGCCCACCTTTTTTGTCAGCCGGTAAGCGTTCACGGGTTCCCTGCATGTGCCACGGCACTTCCCGTGAGCGTGGGGAACCATGATACAGGGCGGCATCTTGACCTTTCCCATGGATTCCCGCGTGCGCGGGAATAGCGGGAGATAGGGGTATGTTTCTGCATGCCCGTTGTCGGTGCGTGCTTCGCGCCGACAGGGCCGGTTTTTCCGTGAACCGTTACGGGTATTTGAAGGCCGTGGAGCCTCTCGCCTACACTTCGGTCCGGAAGGAGATTCTTCAACGGTGGACAACCTTTGGCTATTGCGCGGTTTGAGTTTCCTGGGCCTGGTCGGTCTGCCGGGGTTGGCGTGGCTCTTGTCGGAGAACCGTCGCCATGTTTCCCTGCGTGTTGTTGCCTGGGGCATGGGCTTCCAGTTGCTTCTCGGGCTGATCGTACTGCGGACGCCCTTCGGGGAACCTTTTTTCGATTGGGTGAAGACCGGGTTCGATGTTATTACCGATGCCAGTACGGCGGGTGCGGCCTTCCTTTTCGGAAACCTCACCAAGTTCTTCCTCATTGACAGCGCGCTCACGCCGGGGCCGGACGGCATGGTGTCCGAGGCCCCCTTTGCCATCAGCGCGGTATTGGCCTTTAAGGTGCTTCCCCTGATCATTTTCGTGTCCGGGTTGGCCGCCATTCTTCAGCACTTGCGCATCATTCAGGCCGTGGTGCGGGGCATGGCGTGGCTCATGCGCCGCACCATGGGCACGTCGGGCGCGGAAACGGTGAGCACTTCCCTGCTGGTTTTCCTGGGTATTGAATCGGTGAGCGCCGTGTCCGCCTACCTGCCGCGTATGACCCGGTCCGAACTCTTCACCATCATGACCGCCTTCCTAGCCACCATCGCGGCGAGCGTCATGGTGACCTACGCCAGTTTCGGCGCCTCTCCCGGGCACCTTTTGGCCGCCTCGCTCATGAGTGCGCCCGCGGCGCTGGTCTTCGCAAAACTCTTCGTGCCGGAAACCGGCAGTCCCGAGACTTCGGGCGCCACGAAGGTATCCATCCGGGTGGAGAGCCACAACGTGTTCGACGCCGCCGCGCGGGGCGCCTCGCTCGGGCTGAACATGGCGCTCCAGGTCGGCGCCCTGCTCATCATCTTCGTGGGGCTCATCTACCTCTTCGACCTGGCCGCCACGGCCCTTACGGGGCATTCGCTCACGGGCCTGCTGGGCTGGGTGTTCCGGCCCTTCGCGTTCCTGATGGGCGTTCCCCGGGCCGACATCGCCACCGTGTCGGACCTGCTCGCCACGAAGTCGGTGTTCAACGAGTTCCTCGCTTACGAGAAGCTGCAACCCCTTATCGCGGAGGGCGTGCTTCAGCCCCGGTCCGTTACCATCGTCACCTACGCCCTCTGCGGTTTCGCCAACCCCGGCAGCCTGGGCATCATGATCGGCGCCCTGGCGGGCATGGCACCGGAACGCCGCTCCGAAGTGGCCCAACTGAGCGTCAAGGCCTTTCTCGCGGGCACTTTCGCCTGTTTCACCACGGCCTGCGTTGCCGGTATACTGACCTGAGTTTCGAAGAGGTATTTCCCCATGAATGCGACCCTCCCCCGCGTGCTCACCATTGCCGGAAGCGACTCCGGCGGCGGGGCCGGCATCGAGGCCGACCTGAAAACCATCAGTGCCCTGGGCTGCTACGGCATGGCCGCCGTCACGGCCGTCACCGCGCAGAACACGGTGGGGGTCTTCGGGATCCATGAGATACCGCCGGAGACGGTGGCCCGGCAGATTGACGTGGTCCTGGAGGATATCGGCGCGGACGCCGCCAAACTGGGCATGCTCTCCTCGGTGGGTATCATCGAGGCGGTGGCCGGCAGCCTGCGCCGGCAAGCCGTGGAAAAACTCGTCATCGACCCCGTGATGGTGGCCAAGAGCGGCGACGCCCTGTTGCGGGAAAATGCGCGGGAGGCCCTGAAAAGGGAACTGCTGCCCCTCGCCTGGATGGTGACGCCCAATATCCCCGAGGCGGAGGTCCTGTCGGGGTTGACCATCACCACGGAAGAAGAGGTGTGGCGGGCGGGCGAGGTCATTCATGGCCTCGGGCCGAAGTACGTGTTGATGAAGGGCGGGCACCTGGCCGGCACCGAGGCCACCGACTGGCTTTTCGACGGGGCAAATTGGTCGGTTTATTCCGCCGAACGCATTGACACGAAAAACACCCACGGCACGGGTTGCACCTTCTCCGCGGCCATTGCCGCCTGCCTGGCCCGGGGAAAAGGCGCGCGAGAGGCGGTCGAGGAAGCCAAGACCTACCTTAGCGGCGCGATTCGCCACGCCCTGTCCCTCGGCCACGGCCACGGTCCGCTGAACCACCTGTGGCGGATGAGCGTTTGCCATCAAGACGGCACCGAAAACCACCTGGTTCCGTAGTCTGGTGGGCCTTGGCCCACCAGACCGTCTCAATAAGACTTAACGAACGAGAGAAACGAAAGAAGAATAGGGCGGCAGGATGCCGCACTCCCAAACAGGAGAATGATTCATGACGCCGATCTGGATGACCACGGGACTGCTTATAACGACCCTGTTAAGCGCCCAGGCCGGCTTCGCCGCGGGGATGACCTATCCCGACGGCGTGCAAAACCTGCTCGTGAGCGCGAAGCTGTCAAGTAACATCCCTTCCATGGCGAAGTCGGTCCGGGGCGGCATCAATCACATGATCTTCGATCCCCGGCAAGACGCCTTTGTGTCCCACTCCGCCTTTCACGAGTATGGGGTCGGTTTTGAGGAAAACCTGGGCGTGGTGCCCGAGAACGCCTCGGTCTGGTGGATGGCCGAATGGCCCGAGCCTGTCCGCGTGAACACGATCAGGCTCAACGGTTGCTACCCCAACCAGCCCCAGCCCGACACGGCGTGGTGCATCGAGACCCGCTTGAATGGGGTTTGGAAAACCCACGCGGAAGGAGTGGGGGGATGGTACAACGCGGGCACCTATGCGTGGGGCGGGCCGTCGGAGACCCCTATCGAACTCGATGCCTTTCGCGTTCGTGTGTTCAGCAAGGACGAAAACACGCCCATCGGCAGCATCCATTTCCGGGGCGAAGAAGGTCTCTCCTGGATAGTGGCTTACCTGCCGCCCCTTTCCGCGAGACTCACGCCCCCGCGCTGGCCCGTGCGGGCCGGCACCCCGATCACTTTCAGCGCCACGCCGCTGTATGGGACGATTACCGCCTGGGCGTGGACCTTCGGGGATGGCGGAACGGCCCAAGGGCAGACGGTGGACCACACCTTTGCCCGGTCGGGCAGCTACGATGTTACCCTTCACGTGTCGGATGGGGAGCATGACGTGGCATTCAGTCAGCCTGTCAAGGTGGCTCCCGCCATTCGGGCCGACATCGCCCCCATGACAAAGCAGGTTCTTGCCGGAGAGCCGGTTGATTTTGTGGGCCATGCCACGGGCGGGGAGGCCACGGACTACCGCTGGGATTTCGGATCGGCGGAAGGCGCACGGGGCAGGAAGGTGCGTCACGTTTTCGACAAGCCGGGCATTTACGAAATCAAGCTGACCGTATTCGACGGCGGTGACAGCGATATGTGTCCCATGATCGTCCGGGTTCACACCGCCGACACCCTGGACAGGCCGCAGGTCTTCCTGGACACGGACGCAAAGAACGAGGTGGACGACCAGCATTATATTTCTTACGCGATTTTCAGCAACCTGGACGTTCTGGGGGTGAACAGCATTCACCATGGGGGCGGACAGGAGCCGACCAATTACGGGGAGATCCTGAACATACTTGACCTTGCGGAGAAGAGCGGATTGCCCGAAGGTCGCCGCCCCCTGGTTTTTCATGGCGCCAACAAGCGCCTCAAGCAGCCCGAGAGCGGCCGCTGGGATGACACCATTCCCGAGGTGACGCCCGCAAGCGAAGCCATACTCGCCGCCGCCCGCGGTGCCGCCCCGGGGCATCCGGTAAGCGTCCTGCCCGTCGGTCCATGCACCAACGTGGCCAGTGCGGTACTCCAGGCCCATCGCGAAGGCTTTGACCTGGCGGAACGGATTCGCATCGTCGGTCTCATCGGCGGCGCGGAGAGCGCCACCCTGGGTACCTTCAACGGCGCCAACGACCCCTGGTCCGTGCAGGTCGCCATGTCCGGCGGCGTGGCGTTCCTGACCATCCTGGAAAACCCCACGGGCGCAAGTCTGCGCTTTGATAAACGCCACGAATCGAACCTGTATCCGAATAGTCCTTTGGGCAATTACCTCAAGAAGATTACGCCCAATCATCCCAAGGCGTTGTATGACGTGACCACGGTGGCCATGATTCTGGGCGAGTGGCGCGGGGTGCGCTGGCTGACCGAGATCGAACCTGTAAAGGTACCCCGGGTCGAAAACGATTATCGCTGGGAACACGCTGACGGTCCCACCCGCAACTACGTGATCCGTGACATTGACCAGGAGGCCATGAAAAAGGATTTCTTCCAAACCCTTGCCAAGGCCGTTCCCCGGTAGAAGTCCCACCACGAAGCAACACGAAGGCAGGCGGGGTGGATGCCCGCGTGCGCGGGAATGGTCTCAACCTTTCCCGTGGATTCCCGCTTTCGCGGGGGCGACGGAAGTTGGCTACTTCGCACTCATAATCCGCAGTGCCCAATCCTCTCCGGGGGGGGCGGTGAAGGCATGGACGCCCCCCCCGTCGATGGTTTCGGGGTCACGCCACGCACCGGTGCGGGGGTTGTACCACGTTGCGGTGAGCGGGGATTTCGCGGCGGCGAGATTAAGCCGTACCTTCCCGCCTTGCGGCAGGTAGAGCGCGTAGACCGCACCGGGATTCGCCAGGCACAGGGCCTTTCCTTCGACCAGGTCCTGGTGGGGAGCCATGGTGGCGAAGGGTACGGTGTCAATGAAATCGCGCAGGTAGCGGATGATGTGTTCGGCGCTTTCGCCGCCCTTCCACGATGCCTCGGTGGTGCGGAATCCCACGATATGTCCGCCGCTCATGAAGTAGGTCCAGTAGAGGGCGCGGCCAGAATCCGGGGAGATCACGTCGCCGTAGCGCACGCGGTCGGGATCGCTGCAGGGCCGTGAATTCACGACGGGGCGACGGTACCGGGCAAAGTCCCCGGTGACGGCGTCATGCAGCATCCAGGGTAACTTCACCGGGTCCGTGCGGGCCATGTTCATGCCGAGAAAACCATGGTGATTGACCACGGCGAAACCGGCTTCGTCCCGTTCAAAGAGGTCACGCCGCGTGTCGTTGGCGAGGAGCAGCTTCACGCCGTGATCGCGGCCGTAGTCCTCGAAAAACGCCACCCAGTGACGCTGCCAGGCCGCCGCCTTGGGGGCGACGCTGTCCATGTTTATCTCGTTGCCGATCTCGTAAAGGATATTGCCATAGCGTTTGGCCGTCTCATCGAGCAGCCGCCGGACCAGCGCGTCCTGGATCGCCATGAGCGGGGCGTTGCCGGGGTCGTAGAAGGCCGCCTCACCGCTACCCGAGCCCCCCGGCATGCCGGGGATGGCGTTGATGTTGTTTTCCGCGTTGAAGGGATTGATGCCCCAGCGATTGTCCGCGCCTTCGACAAAGGGTTCGCCGAAAACCTGGAGCCAAACATAAATCCCATGTTTCCGGCAGCTCTTGAAGTAATCGTTCGCCCGTTTCCAGAAGGCGGCGTTCGGCTTCGTCAGGTCGAACTTCGGTTTACCGTCCCTCGCCAGGCCCGGCCCGGTCCGTTCCCATGGGGCAATCCCTTTTCCGTCGCCCACGCTGGTGCAGAAGGAGTAGAGAGCGGCGCGGTTGGCGTTGGCCCCCCATCGCGCGTACCAGGCATTGTGCTTTTCAATGTCGATGGTCGTATCGGGGATGATGGTCCACAGCCCGCTGCCGAAAAGCACCACCGGTTTTTCGCCATCCATAAAATAGTGTGGATTGTCGGCAACGCGCAGTTCGGCGCGAAGGGGCGGCATCAATAAAGCGGCCGCCAAAAGTATTGACAGGATTTTATTCATTGCCGGAATCTCCTCTCGGGTCTGTCAGACCCGGGTTACGTTCGCCGCTTCCGCTTCGAAATCAATCACCAGCCGCCGGACCGCGGGTTTGAAGACCACGTATTCAATCCGCGCCATGTCCATCATGCGCCGCGAGGCCCGGCAGCTTTCCGTGTCATGGTACTTGTCGCTCAAGTAGATCACCTTCCGGATGCCGCTCTGGATGATGAGTTTTGTACACTCGTTACAGGGGAAGAGGGTGGTGTATATGTGGCATCCCTCCAGTCCGGCGGCATTCTTGTTCATGATGGCGTTCAGTTCGGCGTGGCAGACATAGGGATACTTGGTGTTGCAGGCGTTTTCCGCCTCGCGGACCCATGGCAAATCGTCATCGCTGCAACCCAGGGGAAAGCCATTGTAGCCGATACCCACGATCTTGTTCTGTTCGTTGGCGATGCACGCGCCCACCTGAGAATTGGGATCCTTGCTGCGTTGCGCGGAAAGAATGGCGATCCCCATGAAGTAGTCGTCCCAACAGATGTAATCGTCCCGTTTCCCGGTCATGTCATGCTTGGCCTCCTGCTTCGCGCCCATGGCTTCGGGCCATCCTAGCATGGCGGCCCCGGGAAGAAAAACGTGGCTGAAGAACAGGGGACTTTTCGCCCCCGTTTCTCAGGGAAAGGCGATGGCGGCAAAGCTTACGATGCCACCCAGGGGATCGTGGGCATAATCGTAGGCGTGAAGTTTTGCCCTGGACCCCGTGGCATGGGCGGTGCGCAGGGCGGCGTAGATACATCCCAGGCCGCATACCCGCCGGGCATTGTCATCTTTCATGACGGAAGCGTAAAAAACGTCCGGCGCGTTCGCCAAAACATGGGCCAGGTCCTCCTCGTCACGGCGGGCCACGCTTTCGATGACGGCGTCGTCCACGTCGAAATCATCCCCGAAGCGCCGCCCCACATGGGCGAGATCCGCCCCGGCAATCACGGCCACACGCCGCCCCCGTGCCGAGGCGGCCGTCCGGCAGGCTTCGAGAAAACGGTTGATCCCGTCCATTTCAGAGGGGATCGTCGGGCCGTCGTTCTCGGCGAAGGAGGAGCACAGCACGGGAACGATCTTCACGGAAGGCCCGTAAAGATAGGCCAGCAGGATCGCCTGGAACTCGATGGAATGCTCGCTCCGATGCACAAACTCGTGCTCAAAGGGATCATAATCACAGGCCGCCGCCAGGGCATCCACCACGGCCTGATCCGTTTCGAGGGTCCCCAGGGGCGTCTCGAAAGCCTTGGACGTGAGGGTGAACGGAACCGGAACACCGCAATGGGCCACGCCGAAGAGGAAGACCGTATCCGGTTTTCCCGCACCGAAGAGGGCGCGATAGCCCCTGGCATAGACGTGGCCCCCGCGCGCGAAATCAATGTGGGGAACAATGAGACAGCGCAAGGGCGCCCTGTCCGGGCCGCCCACGGCGGGCGGCCCCTCTTCGCCGTCCGCCGTGAAAAAGGCGTCGAGAAAGGCCCGCAGTTCCTCGGGGTCGGCGGGGTAGGACTTGCCCGCGAGGGTGGCGGAACGCACGGGCGCGTCACGAAAGGCCTGGGTCGCCTCGGCACGGATCGCCTCGAAACGGGGCGACAGCAGGAAACCGGCGGTATCGAGTGCCTCCGCCACTTCGATCACCTGCCGGGCCGCGACCCCCGTGCCAAACTGGGCGAGAAAGGCCCGCCGGATTTCCTCGACCCCGGCCGCGCCGTCCAGCGAGGCGGCCACATAGAAGGCCGCGGGAGACAGGAGCATGGGATCTTCCACGTACCCCAAGGGGTCGGAAACACAGAGCAAGGTCTGCCCGTTATGTTCCATGGGCGCCACGTCAACATGTCGCAGCGCCGGAAAAGGGTTCATTTCCAAGAAAGCGTTCCTCCCTTCCGACCGTGGCGCTGCACGGTCCGCCTCACGAAACCATGAGACCTTTGAGCGAACCGTTCACGACCCGGAAAATCAATGAAACCAAGAGTTTTCACGCGGGGCGCGTGGGGTGTCACCGGCGCTTACCCGCCGTGTGATCGCGAATAGAACCGTGTTTAATATGGTAACATTGAATGAATGGCGTGGTAAATCGTCTTATTGAATGTGGCCCTTTGCGAAATGGAGGATATCTTCGCAGGGGGCATGGAAGGATGGCGAAAACCGCGTAATGGAGCACGAAACATGAAGAAAAACCTGCTGATTGCCTTGACTTTCGTTGCCACCGCGGCGTTGGCCGGCTGCAACACCACCCCCGCCCAGGACGGTGCCGTCGTGGGGGGCGCCTTGGGTGCGGGCCTGGGCGCCATTATCGGCAACCAGTCCCACGGCCGATCCGGCGAAGGCGCGCTCATTGGCGCGGGCGTCGGTGCGCTCACCGGCGCACTCGTGGGCGACCACGTGGACGACCGGCGCCAGGGAACGCGCCGTGTCACCACCGTGCAGAATCATTCCCAACCGCAACGCGGCCACTACGAAACCCGAATCGTGGAGACCCCCTCCGGTGAACGGTACGAAGAAAAAGTCTGGATCCCCGACCGCTGAGCCCCCTTTCTTCAACCAACGGATTTGGCGCGCCATCGGCGCCGTCGCCATTGCCGGCGCGGCGCTCATGGCGTGGCATGGCGCGGCCGAAGTGACCCGGGCCGTGCCCAGGCCCTACTTCATCGCCTACTGGGGTGGATTTGTCCTGCTGCTGCTCATTGCCCTGTACATGGTGCTGCTCGACCTGCGATACATTCGGCTCCAGTTACTGGTGGGGCGCCGCGAGGCCTTCCGCGGCACCGTCGGCGACGAAGCCTTCCGCAGGGCATTGATGACGGCGCAAGCAGCGAACGCCAAGGAAAGCGCGCCAGCAAGCGCCACGGCCTCCGACCGGCGTGAATGATCCTCCCGAAAGCAGGCGCCCGCTGAGCCCGTGCGACCAGATGGCTTCGTGATAACCCGTGGACGTGGAGCAAATTCGGGAGAGGCGCAAGCGTAACAAGCGCGATTCGCTGTACGATATTGGCGTTTCGAAGTCCGGGACATCGATGCCTGCCATGGATCCCCCACGACGGCCGAGGGAGGTGGCAACCCTTTTCCGGTCATGATGGACGGCGGGGGGGAGGGGTTGGAACGGCCGCCCGATTACACAAGAAACCAGGGCTCATTCAAGAGAGCCTTCCACGCTTGTCTCATCCTCCCATGCTGAATACAGGCGCGTGAAACAGGGACGGCACACCTCTACATCCATCTTGTATTCTTTCAATACAGGCAGTTGTTCCCGTATGGTCGAACCCCTGAAAACGGAGATTACCAGTTTTGGCCATTCGGAAATCGCCTTGCATTTCCCATAAAGCTCATCGCGTTGGGGCGCACTCAAGGCGGGATATAATTCGACCCGCGCGGCATCAATCTCGCGGCAAAACCCCTTGGCGGTTTGCGTCAATTCCTCATGATTGAGCAGATGAACGGCCGTCATCAGCAAGGCATCTTCGAGCATGTGTTCAAGGGTTGGAATCCAAGTGATCTTTCGAAAGGGGCGCCTATTCCTGGGATTCATGGGAAACACGTTTTGACGCACCAAAACCCAGGCCGGCCGGGAATTCTCGGAAAGAAAAAGATAGTGTGTCGGGCTGATGCCATCGTCATTGGGGTGCGGGCTGCCAATGAGAATTTGCGCTGTCAGTGTTGCCATTCTTATGCCTCCAGGTCTCATGGTCTGCTGAAATCCCTCTCCCGTGGAGTGTAGCGTTGGGATAGGGGTGAGTCAACAGAGCCCCCCCCAAAAAAAAAGCGAAAACAGCGTCGGCAAGCCTCCACCCAAGTATTTGGGCGCTCCACATGGCCCCGTTGGTCATTGTTGACCGGTGCGGAGCCTTGCCGCTACGCAGTTTTCGCGTCAGGTTGGGTGGAAGGGGCGAGAGGAGTCTCTGCGCTTTGAGGTCTGGGCACTCCACGTGGCCGACTGCCGTCCTGTCTTGAGGACCAGCGCACGCTTCCTCACGCGGGCTTCCACCCTATTCCAAGCGGCGGGAACGGCGCGTTTCGCCAGCGGCCCTCCGGCCCTGGGGTGAGTGCCGTCACCCGTACCGCGATGAGACCGGCGAGGAAGGATTCTCACACCCTCGCGCCAAGCGGCGTCCTCACGCCATCGGCTCCATTTCCGGGAACCCTGTGCTGGCCGGGCCGTCCTTCCTGCGCCTTCTCTCACAGGGATCATACCACGAGAAAGCGATTTTGCCAAGACCTTTTTGAACTTTTTTTTTGGATTTTTTTCGTCTTTCCGATGCCTAACCGGGCGCAGCCGGAACCAGGAATCGCAACCGTCATCCCCGTGAAAGCCCCCTGGCCCCTTCCCGTGAATTTCCGCGTTCGCGGGCATGACGGAAAGGAAGGGACAAACATATTTTCATGACCATGGGTACAGAACTTCACGGGTCTAAGGACTATGGAGCCTCGCCGGCGGTTCCCATGAAAACGCTGATGTCGTTGGTGAAACGGTTGGCCATGACGAGATCGGTATTCCCGTCGCCATCCAGGTCCGTCGCCGTGATGGCGAAACCGTCGGTGCCGCCGACGAGTTCGAAGTGCGTGTTAAAGTCGGCACCGCCGCGATTGAGTAATACGGACATGGTTTCGGTCTTGTTCGCCGTGATGATGTCCACGGCACCGTTGCCATCCATGTCCGCCGTGGTCACCGATTCCGGGCCATTCCCGGTACGCAGGGTATGGCGGGAGAACTTGCCCGCTGAGTTCCCCAGCATGACGTCCACCACGTTGCCGGCGTAATGGGCCGTGATGGCGTCGGTCTGACCGTCGCCGTTCACATCGCCCAGGGTCATGCGAATGGGATCGTTGGAGAGGGTGTAGGCCCTGCGCGATTCGGCATCGAAGGTGCCATCGCCGTTGCCGAGCACGCGCACCAGCCAGGGCAGTCCCCCGTCACCTGGGTTCGCGGGATCATTCCGGCTGATGAAAACCAGGTCGAGCCGGCTGTCGTTGTCAAGCCGGGCCAAGCGGACTGACACGGGATAATTGCCGAAAGATGTTTCGGTGGCTTCGCCGAAGGTGCCGTCGCCGTTACCGAGTATCACGGCGATGCGATCCGTGTTTCCATGACCGGCCACGATGTCGAGCACGCCGTCGCCGTTAAGATCGCCCACGGCGATGGAGCGGGGACGGCCCGCCCCGGAAAGGTCGGCCTGGCGCAACGAGTAAACCTGTTGAGCGGCGAAGGTACCGTCGCCCCGCCCGAGGAAGATGGACACGGTGCCGGTGACGCGGTTGGCCACCGCCATGTCCAGGTGGGTATCCTCGTCGAAGAACGCCAACTGGACGTCCCGGGGTTCGTCTCCCGTGTCCAGGCGCACCCCCGTAAGCAGGGTGCCGTCGCCCCGGTTCATGAGCACGAGGATATCCTTCGAGTCCCGATGCCCAACCACCACCTCGGGGCGGCTGTCGCCATCGAGGTCGCCCACGGCGATCACGCGGGGATAGCTTCCCACGCGGTAGCGGCGCTCCGCGGCAAAGTCGCCCTCGGCCCGCCCGCGGGTCACGGAGAGGGCGTCGCCGTCCCCGTCGGCACACACCAGGTCGGCATAGCCGTCGCCGTTCTCGTCGGCCGTGGTGATGGCCTGGGACCGGTATCCCACGCCGATGTAGCGTGGCGCATCGAATCCGCCCGCGCCATCGCCCAGCATCACGGCGGCCACGCCCAGCGGGTTCGGGGATTCCTCGGTGGAGTAGAGCAGTACCGCGAGGTCGGGGTTGCCGTCGGCGTTGAAATCCCCGCCGGTCATGCGCGAGGGAATCCACGCGAAGGAAACCACCGTACCCGGCGCGAAAGCGCCCGTGCCGTCGCCGAGCAGCAGGTGGAGATCGCGCGACGCGGTGGCCGTCACGGCCAGATCGACGTGGCCGTCCCCGTTGAAGTCTCCGGTCACCACGGCGCGCGGGGCCGTTCCCGCCGAAAGGTGACCGCGCACACCGAAGGCACCCCCGTCGTGGGCGACGATGGCCACGTCCCCCGCGTCACGGCTGGCCACCACCAGTTCCAGCGTGTCGTCCCCGTCCAGGCTGACCGCCGTGAGCCAGCGGGGAAGCGAACCCACCGCCACGTACTCCACGGCGTTGAAGAGGCCGCCACCGGCGCCGGGGGCGATTCCCACGGTGCCATCACCGGCATTGGCGGTGGTGATGTCGGCGATTCCGTCGCCATTGAGATCGGCCGCCAGCACCACGGTCGGCGCGGCCCCGGCCGTCAGCGGCAGGGACACGGCATTGGAAAAGGTGCCGTCGCCCAGGCCATAGAGAATGGAAACGGAGTCGTCTTCCAGGTCGGCGGTCAGCAGATCGGGTGTTCCATCGCCACTGACATCCGCCACGTCCAGCCATCGGGGCGACGCGCCCACCGGGTAATCCACGTGGGCGGCATAGGCTCCAGGTCCCTCGCTGAGAATGACCGAAACGGTGTTGGCCGCGCGGTTGACCGAAAAATAGTCGGGGAAGCCGTCGCCGTTCACGTCCTCGGCCGCCACATCGACGGGGGTATCACCCGTCCGGTACTTCATGGGATACTCGACCACCCGCGAAGGCGGGTTGGGGTTGGTGTCACCGCCGTCGGGCGGACAGCCCGCCGGCAAAAGCAGGGTCATGGCGAGAAGGATCGCGGTCAGGTTTCGACGCATGGCACCTCTCCTTTTTCCTCGGTGATGGTATACAACCACCACCGCCGCTTGGCGCCGGTCCTGGCCTGGCGGTCGAAATAGACCGTCAGTACGGTGTCATCCGCGGCGCGAACCCGGAACCAATGTTTACGCACGTAGCGCTCTCCCCCGCCGGAACGGCAGGGTCCCGATTCCTTCCACTGGTCCAATACCTCGCGGAGGAGCAAGGCCCGCGTTCCCCACAAAAACTGGCGGGGCAACCCCGGGTCACCCACGCGCGGCGTACCCAGGAAACCCGCCGTGGCCACGGGCCTTAATTCAGCGCTTACCAGACGCTTGGCCATCGTCTTTGCACACCTCGATCCGTGAAACCATTCCGGAATACCGACCGGTCCAACTGTGTGTTATAGGAAGTGTGATTGTCAACCCCTGTCAACATGGACGCTTGCCTTGCAATCGGCTTACGTGGTTTCCGACCTGCACATGTTCTGTCGCCGCTCCCGGTGGGAGATCCATCTGCCCGCTCTCCACGCGGCGGCGGCGGGGGCCGATCTCTTCGTTTTCAATGGCGATTCGGTGGATTTCAAGTGGTCTTCCCTGCCCGGCGAGGAGGCGACCATCCGCGCCGCGATGGATTTCTTTCGCGATTTCGCGGAACGCTACCCCGCCTGCCAGGTACATGTGAACCTGGGCAACCACGATTACAACCACGGTTTCATCATCGCCCTGGATCAACTCGCCCGGGAGCAACGGAATTTCAGTTGGCACCCCTTTTACCTGCGCGTGGGCCGAACCTTTTTCCTCCACGGCGACGTGGCGAACCGGAAAATGAGCCATCGTCGGCTCAAGCGCTACCGTTCCCGCTGGCTCCACCACCGTAACCAGGGAGCCCTCAAGAACCGGATGTACGACGCCGCCTTCCGCGCGGGGGCCCACGTCGCCGTGGCGCGAATGGCCTTTCCCCACCGGCGCACCCTCCGCCGGGTGATGGCCTACCTGGAGGATATCGGGCATTGCGGTGAAACCGGGGTGGATCGGGTCTACTTCGGCCACACCCATGTCCCCGTGTCCGGGGTGCGCTACAACGGCGTTACCTTCCACAACGGGGGGGCGCCCATGGAAGGTGTTGATTTCAAGCTGCTTGAAGTGCAGTTGTAAGCAGGGTCGGTGGTATTGCGGCCCCTCTACGGTGGCGATTTACGCGAAACGGTTGAAACGATCCATGGCGTCATCGATCTCTTCGGGCTTGGTGAAGCCGATGTTGATGGCGTCCACGCACCCGAGACCCAGCGCGAACTGGAGTGATTCGTCAATTTTGCCGGCGATTTGCCCTTCGCCCAGAATTTTCATGCCGATGATGCCCTTGCCCGCCGCGTGTGCCCTTTCAAGCACGGGCACCACCGCTTCGACCGGCGCGTCCATCTTCACGCCAAAAGGATTAATCCGCGCGAGAATCACATCAACCCAATCGGATGCCGCCGCCTCCTTCAGGGCGTCGAAATCATGGCACGACACGCCCACGGCCCTGATGCGTCCCGCCGCCTTTGCTTCCGACAGGATGTCCATGGCGGGCCTGAATCGCCTGGTCCACCCCGGCTTGCGCAGGCAATGGAGCAGGACCACGTCGAGATAGTCCGTGGCCAGTTCCTGTCGATACCGCTCGACATCCGCCCTCACCACTTCCGGCTCGCGCGACCAGGTTTTGGTGAGGAGCACTAGGTCTTCGCGGGGCATTTTCCCGTCCTTCATGGCCTCGCGCACATACCAGTGCGATCCATAGAGGTCGGCCATGTCGAAATAGCGGATGCCCCGGTCATAGGCATGGCGCAGCGTTCGTATGAAGTGATCCCGGCCCGTCCGGATCTGGGCGGAATCCCGGTTCCACGACCGGGTCCCCGTACCCATGCCCAAGCGCGTCGGGCGCAACGCCATCTTACCCAGCACGCGACGGCTGCCGGCTGCGGCCGTTGCTTCCGCCCCGGCGGAAACGGCGGAGACGGCCAGGCCGGTGATCACGCTGTGTTTCATGAAATCGCGGCGGTTCATGGGGATGGTCTCCAAGTGTCATTTACGATCTTGAAAGAGGCTGGCCTCTTCTGCGTTCCCGGTTCACGGTTTGACAGGATGCCCCTTATACACGCACAAATGGGAAAAGGCAATTTTCGGTGACCAGGTAGTTTCGGTGACCAGGTAGATACCGTGAAAGGCGGGAATGACGGGCGGTAGGGGTATGCTTCCGCATGCCCGTGGCGGCGCGTGCCCTGCGCTAACATGAAGAGCCACGGTAAATCGTGGCCTGCTTCGGCCAACGGACAAGCGGACGCTTCTCCCTGCCCGCCACGACCCACTGTCATCCCCGCGACCGGGGAGCTCCATGATAATGTATCCGTAGTACGTAGGGTGGGCCAAGGCCCACCATGGCCCTAATTTCGTGTATTTCGTGGTTGAGCCTGGAAAGGGCCGTTGCGCTCTTATCGCGGAGGCTTCTACTTTTCGGCCATGACTTACGACCAATCCTGCGATTTAACCGCCTTTTTCAGGGTGACGGTGACGTTATGCAGCGTTGGGGCGAACACCGGTGGTCTATGGTTGCTCTTCCCGTGCCTTGTAGGCCAGGTCATAGGGGCCCATGCCGATGTCCTCGGGGATGAGGTCGGTGTGTGGCCCAGGGGCATCGGTGAGTATCTTGCGCACGGCGTCAACGTAGCCGAAGCCGTATTCGCGGTAGGGGGCGATGTAGTGGCCTTCGCCCCATTCGTTCCAGTTGTCCAACAACAGCATCCGGCTGCCCAGTTCGTTCTTGGGCAGGGAGCTCACAAAGTCCCTGGCCTGGCGCAGGAGGGTCTCGAAGTCCCTGGGTGGAATTTTCCAGATGGTTCCCTCGTCTTTCCAGCCGCTCCAGGCCTGGGACACGGTGACTACCTGCGGCAGGATATTCATGTGCTGCGTCTTGCGGATGTACTCCATCTGCGTTTTGATGGCCCGCGCGGGGGTGGGGTTGTCGGGCACGTACCAGCAGTAGGCGAAGGTGTAGTCCAGACCGAGATCCTTCATCAGGGTCAGGTGTTTGGCTTCCAGGCCACGGTATTCGCCCAGGATGTAGAGCCCGTCGAAGCCCGCGTCCCTGCAGGCCCGGCGCATAAGGTCGAAAGCCTTCGCCACCTGTTCCACCCCGCCCAGGTCGTCCACCAGGAATTCCGGGCGGTACACAAAGAGCACGGGCCTGTTGTCCACCTTGAGGTAACTGGGGTGTTTGAAGTAGTTCTCCATCCAGAACGGCAGGAGGTTGTTCATGAGGTCCGTCTCGTCGGCCACCCCGGCCACGCCGCGCCGCTGGTTTTCCCACATGATGGTGAACTTCATCTGGTCCTTGAACTTCGATTTGAACAGGGCCTCGTGGATGGCGGAACTGAACATGGTTTCCACGGGGCCGCCCTGGCTGGTGCGGTACCAGCAATAGATGAAGAAGTCGATGCCGTGTTCCGTAGCCCACTTGGTTTCCCAGTCGGCGATCTCGGGGTTGTCCTGGGCATAGAAGCCCAGCGCCGGTGTCCGCTCGGGATGCTTCACGATATTGTCCCACATGTCGGGCCGGTCGGCCTCCCACAACGGGCAGTGGTGCGCGCCCACCAGCAGGGGCGAGTTCGCGGGCTTCGGCGCCGGGATGTAGGGCGGGTGGGTGATCTCCACCGGCTCCAGGAATTGCATGGACAAGGTGGCTTCGGCGACCTTTTTGCCGTTACACAGAATGTCCAGGCCGAGTTTACAGCTTTCGGTGGGAGCGGTCGCCTCCACTTCCCAAAGCAACTTGCTTTCCTCGCCGGCCTGAAGCGTGATGGGTTCGGTGCCGGTCCCGCCGGTCTCGCGTACGCCCTTGGGCAGCGCCAGCATGGGCCGCACGGTGACGGGGGCATCCCCCGTGTTCCGCACGAACGCGGCGAGCGGCGCGGGGCGCAGTGCCCGGCTGATGGGCTTTTCGGGCAGGAACCGGCGCACTTCGATCACGTTGCTTTCGGGGGTTGGCATGGTGGTGTTCTCCTTTTGCGTGGTCACCGGGGGCTGGCCGGCGGACCGGGTGGCCAGGACCTTCGCGATGGCGTCGAGCCGGGCGTCGCCTTTCTTCAGGGTCGGACAAATCCAACCGCCCTCGTCGAATTCATTCCAGGCATAGATCAGCGTGGTTTGGGCCTCGGCGGCCTTGGGATACCGCCGGCACCACGCCAAAGCGTGCTCCACGTGGGTGGCCAATTCCCCGGGCGTGGGCGCTTCGTAGTATTGCTTGATGTCGCCATCTTTTACCCAGGGCACGGGCGTCTCGACACGGGGGCGCATATCCCATCCGGCGGTCACGAGGGGCACCACCGGCGCGCCCGTGGCCCGGAAGCTGTCCCACCACTGTTCCGTGTGGGCCGCCAGCCGGGCGTAGGGAGCGGCCTTCTCGCCCGCGCTGGACGCATAGGCGCCGATGGCGTCAAGCCCCAGGTCGGCCACCTGCTTTTTCAGGACCTTCGGCGACCATCCCTGGGCGACGATGTAGGGATCGGCCAGTCCGGCGGCCCGGGTGGCGGCGCGGAGGCGGTCGAAGGCGGCGCGGGCGTCATCCCATGTTTCGAATCGTCCCGAACCGACCAAACCCTCCACGCTGTAGAGGTATACGAGCGGTCGGTCCCCCAATACCGTCTGGTACGCCGGGTCACGGAAATACCGCACATACCGCTCGACCTTTTCCGGCCAGGCGCCGGGTCCGCCCCGTGACAGGAAGCCCCCCTGCAGGTCCAGGCAGAAGTTAACCTGGTCCTTGAGCTTGCTGGATAAATAGAGCTTCAACCCCAGGCTGAGTGCGTCATCCTCCGGGTAGATGACAAAGGCCCAGTAGTCGAGGCCGGCCCGGTGGGCATACTCGATTTCCCGGTCCATGATGTCCTGCGTGTTGGCCCGCGCCTCCACGGCGTTTTCGCCGATCTCTTTCCCGTAGAAGGGCAGACGATAGTGCCAATGGGCCGGCGCGAGGGTCTTCTCCACGATCAGTCCCACCTTGGAGGCGGGGCCGTGCCACGCATCCCAGCGGATGGCGCCCACGGTCGGCGTGGTCGCCACAGGCGTCCCCGGTGTTTCGGCGGCGGATAGAACCGTGGTCAACAGGAGAAGTGTGAACATGGCATGCTCCTTCGGAAATCACGGCAGGGGTCAGGCGGAACAAACTGCCGTGCCCGGATCAGGTGAAAACGCCCGGCGGGGGAAACACCGCGAAACGGCGTCTCCCCCGCGAAGCATAACGCAATGAGGTGGGCTTATCCCATGCCGGCGGCTATGGTCATTACCATGGGCAGGCTTTGCCCCAGGTTGTAGGCGCCTCCCGGACGGAGGCCGATGGGAAAATGGTCGCCATATTTCTGGAACGTAACGTGGCCGTCCATCCACAGCACATTGGAGCCGCCGGGGACATGGTTGAACCGGGCCACGCCGTTTTGGTCTTCCGGGAGAATCCAGTAGGCGCCAAGGGGGCTGGTGCCTTCGGAAAAGGCATCGAACATCACCGGGATGGTACTTTGCGCCTGGGCACCTGCCGCCGGATTATTGATATCGGTGATAAAGAAACGTTCGATTCCGTCTTTGACCCTGTTGTAAGAGGTTGGCAGGGGATCGCCATTCTCGTCCAGCAGCGAGGCCCATCCCCAACCCGGGTCATCCTGCTGGAGCGTCAGGTCACGGTCTTCCAGGCCGTTGATCTTCACCGTGCCACTGTTGCAGGCATCCGTGGCCGCGCCATTGGTGTACCCATTGTTCAACAAGAGCGCATGATAGGCGTAGTAAGCCTTCCATACAACCATCTCCGCCATCTGGCCGCAGCTTTGTGTCGCCCAGGCCACATAAGCGTAGGAAATGGGGTGGGAAAGGGTGGCGCTCAGGCACAGTTGGGTGTCCATGTTGTTGTTGGCGCTCAGGGCCTCCGCGGCCCGTGTCACCTGCGCGGCAAAGTCCTCTTCGATGCCCATCGCCGCACCGGTCGCGTCGCCACGCGCGTCCGAAGGACAAATGGCAATGTTGGGGTCGGTCCAGTAATCAGGATACAACGTGGCGCCGTTCATCCCCAACAGACCCAGCGTGAAGCCAATCGTTGGCACAAAGTGCATGGTGTCCACCACGAGCGGATATGCGCCACGCTTGTCCTCGCCGGAATACATTTTGAAGATGAGTCCCCACTGTTTGAGATTGTTCGCACAGCTTGCACGGCGGGCGGCTTCCCGCGCGCGGGCCAGTGCCGGCAGCAGGATTGCCGCCAGGATGCCGATAATGGCGATCACCACCAGCAGTTCGATGAGCGTGAATCCATGGGTGCTTTTTCCAGTCATGGTAGATTCTCCCGGTTATGTTGCCCTTACGAGACGAAACCATGGCACCATTAAATGATGGCACGACGGTTGAACCAGACCTTGCACGGTTTCATGGGCGAAAAGGCGGTTCTCCGCGAGACCGCCGCACGAACCGCGATTCCGCCAATACTTCTACGTAGCCTCCCGGCCATGCCCGAATCGCCCGGTCCCGGCCGAGGGTTGAACATTTTAGACATGATGCAACGGAAACGGCATGCCTGTTCCCTTCATTCAGTGCTTGACGCCTTCCTATTCTTCTTTTACAATACACCCAAGGGCTGTCGAGGCGATTGAAAATGCCGGACAATGTATTGAAAGCGGCCGAAACGGGCCGGTCATTTCGGAATCACTACACGGCCGTGGACGTGGGTCTTTGCGGCGCCCGTCCCTTCCGGGTTTGCAGCACCTATTGGGATAAAACCGGGCGCGACGTTTGGCCGGGCGACGATCCCGAGGCCCCCGACCATCGGTCCCGTTTCCTGGAAATGTACGCCACCCATTTGAGTCCCGACATGGTCGTCCCCATCCATTCCCACGATTTTCACGAGTTCGTGTTTGTTCGGCGGGCCCAGGAAAACTTTCATATTACGCCCGAAGGTCGCGCGCTTCTTCGACGGGGTGACGTGATTATCATCGCGCCCGGGGCCTTGCACGGCTTCGATCCCATGGTCGGCCTGATGAAGACGGATCTTTTTCTTCAGCCCCAGTGGCTTTCGGAAGAGCTGCGGTTGCTGTGGCGCGAAGAAGGGCTGATACAGAGCCTGTTGGCGGCATCACTGTTTGATTTGCGGGTGAACGACGGCCTTTGGGTTCTTCACCTGGAGGAAGCGGAAATGGTCGCCTGCGAGCATGAACTCGATTCCATGCACCGCGAGGCGCGTTTCGAGCGCCCGTCCCTCGCCCTGTTCAGCGGCTGTTTTCTCAAGCTGCTTTCCATTCTCAACCGGCGTTTTTCGGGGCCAAACGGCCTTACCGCGGCCTTGTTCAACAAGGACATCTGGGCGGTCACCGAGGCCCTGGAAGGCGTTATCGAGCGGGGAGATTCGCTTAACGTGGAGCGCCTGGCCCGACTGACCTCGTTTTCACGGCGCCAGTTGGATCGCGTGTTTCGGGCGGGAACGGGACTCTCCGTGGGCGCCTACTACCGGAATCGCCGTATCCAGCACGCTGCCCGCATGTTGACCGAGCCACGGCGCACGATCCAGGAGATTGCTCACCACCTTAATTATTCCGACACGGCCCATTTTATACGCTCCTTTAAGAATAAAATGGGAAGAACCCCGGGGGAGTATCGCGCCCAGGCACGGGAAAGCCGTCCGTAGCCGGGCGATACCGGGCCAAAGTGCGCTATTCAGGATTTTTGGCTCATATTTTCAACTTATTGTCCCGATAATACTTGTCAAAACAGGCATTTGATGATAGCTTAAGTAAGGTAGTCGTGGAATGTGTCATACACTGCGTGATGAAAAGGCTGTTAGGGACATGTGGTGTTAATGTTTTTGAAGGTGCTTAAAATCAAGGGCAGGTCAAAGGAGAGAATCATGAGAAATGCTTTTCCAGCGAAACAGGTCATGATGTTTGCCTTTTTTTCGGCATTTATAATGTTCTTGGCGCATGCGGGGCCACCAGTGGTTTATACCTTCGACTGTGATCAAGAAGGGTTCGGAGTGACTGTGGGTTCAGCCGGGGACATCAATTGGGACGGCACAATAGAGCATGTTGTCAACAATGGCCAAGGCATGCTTCACCTTACCCACAATGCGGCCACTCAAACTACCTTGGACTCAACTACGGACTTCATCGACTTTGAGGGTGGATCCGTGGTATCGACCGCCGACTATGACCGCATCGCTATGAGTATTACCGTTAACGGCGTCGATCCGAGCGATACGATACCGGTGGTGTATGTAACTTGGGTGGACGGCAATCTTGTATGGCATCCCAACCATACAATTCCCGGCGGCTCCTCCATCTTACGCATCGATCCGACCGACAACGCCAACTGGGGTACCGGGGACACAAACATCGTCCGCTTCGACATAGCCCGTGCAGGTGATCTTCCGGCGGGTTTCGACCACGCCACGGTCTCCTATGACATCGATTGGATCGCCGTGTATAACGAGTCCGAGGATCCGGACTTCGTGCCCGCCGAGCAGGATACCACGAACTGCGGCGGGGCCGAAGGGGAAGGCGAGGGCGAGGTCCCCGCGGGCAACGTGTCCACGGGTGCGACGGACGCCGCGGCCAGTTCCCTGACCTTCGACCACCAGCTTCCGGCGGGTGACAATCGCATGGTGGTGGTTTTCGCCGGCCGCGAGATCCAGGAGGCGAACGTGGGGAACGCCGCCGTGACCGGTGTGACTTTCAACGGCGCGGCCATGACCCATGTCACCAATGCGGATGGCCGTGTCGGGACGGCGTTCCAGGCCCACACGGATGTGTATTATATCCTTGAGGCGGATCTCCCGGCGGCCGGAACCTACCCGGTGGTCATTACCTGCGCGGGCGAGACCAGCGACATAGAAGGTGCCGCGGTATCGCTCATCGGCGTGGAACAAGGCGCGCCGGAAGCGGCCGCCAACGGCGCCAGTGGCGACGGATCGCCCATCTCCACGCCCATCACCACCCTGACCGATGGCGCCTGGGTGCTGGATGTCGTCATGAGCGGCGCGGGTGCCGATGCTTCGGGCGTTCTGGCCACCACGGAAGCGGGAATGACGGAGATCTACCAGGTGCAGGGACTCAGCAGCACCATTGCGGGGGCGGCCCGCCTCGCGGCGACGGCCGGCGCCACTTCCATGGGATGGCAGAAGACGGAGACCTCCAACCGCCTGGCTCACTCGGTGATTGCCGTGGCGCCCGCCGCAGGCGGACCGGGAGGGGGCAACGAAGTCATCTTCCGCTTTGACTGTGACACCGAAGGCTTCGGTCCCACCCATGCCGTCAGCGTGGACAGCACCATCGGCTGGCTGGTGGTGAAGCCCACCGGCGCCGACCCGTACACCCAGGTCGGTGTGAACATCGCCGGCAGCACCCTG
>JAJRTN010000079.1 GCA_024278275.1 Candidatus Hydrogenedentota bacterium | reverse complement strand
TGAAGAGACTGGCGGTCCGTACCATGAGATTGCCCTCCTGTTGGTGTTGGTGGCCGTTAGTTAGAGTGCGACCATTTTTCAACACCGACGGAGGGCGTAGTCAAGCTCAAAGTTTCAGAAAGCTATCTTGGACAAGAGTGTGTTCAAACATGGAAACCAGTTTCGCGCCATTCACAAGTTCAATTGGTGGTGCCCCATCGCGTCGGGCCTCCTTTTTAGCATCCGATGTAAACTCGCCCGTGGTAAGAATAATACCTTTGTCCGCACGACCTTGCATCGCGCCACGAAAGTCCCTGACCTGTGGTGACGAAACAAGCTGTTTAGTGTATCGCTTACACTGAAACAAAACCTTGAAACTAACAAAAGGGTTGACTTCGAGGACGCCGTGACCATCAATACCGCCATCAACGGATTGACCTGTTACCTCAACTCGTTCAAAACCCGACTCAAGCAACAGAAGCTTACATATCCTCTCAAAACCTTCTGGCGATAGGGAACGGAGGACATTGAGGAGATTTGTTTCTTCCTGTAGTTCTTCGATGACTTCATCGGCACATTCGTCTTTTACTGGTTTGCTCTTCCGAGGCATTGATGCCTGTACCTCTTTGAACATACGAAATATACCGTCCTCGGAAAGCGACTCCGTTTGTGCTTTCCCCGTGATGCGCCATGTCCCTCGTTCTGACGAATCAAGGTAACCCGCCTTGGCAAGGTAAAACCTTGCCCAAGCAACTTGGTTTCTAATGCGAGAGGCTCCATTACTAGTTGTCTCCTCGACTTCATCCTCGGATATACCAAGAGAATCAATAACCATATCGGTAATTTCGCTCGGCTTTCCCGATCCCCCAAGCTCATTAAGCACCTCGATTATGGGTAAGCAAAACCGGAGAAACTGCGGACCTTTTCGCTTGCTCATGGAACATCCTGTCGTTTGGTGACTTTCACAAGCAATAATGATTAACGCTCGGCAAAAGAGTAATTCCTCCAAACATTTCTCAGGCTACACCAATCCCCCATTGAACTCAAGCAGGCATACACTCACCGTACCGAAAACGCTCGAAGGAAATAAGAGAAAAAAGCAAAGTGTCTGGCGACATGGGCATTTCTAAGCGCAACTTGGAAACGAGGAGAAGATCTCTCACGGGTGCGTTCGAGATGGCAAGGGGTGAAGACAAGGGACGAGGAGGACTCTACCCGGTCTGTACGGGTGGATGTTATGCTGGTGACGCATCTTGGCCACCGGTATCTAAGAAGGAAACTCACATGACTATCCGACTCGCCATCATCGCCGTGATTCTCGGCTTTGCCACCCTGGCCCAGGGACAGGGCTGGAAGCCCGCGCCGGATACGTTGCTCACGCGCTGGGCGACGGACGTGTCGCCGGATCAACCCTGGCCGGAGTATCCCCGGCCCCAACTCGTCCGCGAGGAATGGCAAAACCTCAATGGCCTGTGGGATTATGCCATCCGTCCCAAGGGCGCCCGGTCTCCGGGCAAGTTCGACGGTCGGATTCTCGTTCCCTATGCCATCGAGTCGGCCCTGTCCGGTGTGAAGAAGACGGTGGGACCGGAAAACCGCCTGTGGTACCGCCGCGAGTTCTCCGTGCCCGAGGCATGGTCGGGCAGGCGGGTTCTCCTGCATTTCGAGGCGGTGGATTGGGAAACCCGGGTATGGGTGAACGGGCGGGAACTGGGCGTTCATCGCGGCGGGTACGATCCCTTCACCTTCGACATCACCGAGGCGCTTACGCCGACGGGGGTGCAGCAGGTGGTCCTGGCCGTGTGGGACCCGACCGACACCGGGTTTCAACCGCGCGGGAAACAGGTGCTCAAGCCCGGCGGCATCATGTATACCGCCGTTACCGGCATCTGGCAGACGGTATGGCTGGAGCCGGTGAACGAGGTCGCCATCACCGCGCTCAAGATGACGCCGAATGTACGGGAGGGTTCGCTGGACCTGACGGTGAAGGCCACGGGAAAGGCGGTGGTCCATGCCGAGGCCACGCGCGACGGCGTGGTGGTCGCAAGCGCCAAGGGCGGAACGGGCGGCAAAATGACGCTCACCATCCCCCGTGCCGAAGCGTGGTCGCCCGACCACCCTTTCCTCTACGGACTCAAAATCCGGCTGGTGCGGCGCAACCAGACGCTCGATGAAGCCACGAGCTACTTCGGCCTGCGCGAGATCAACGTGCGCGAGGACGACCGGGGCTACAACCGCCTCTTCCTGAACGGCAAGCCCCTGTTCCAATTCGGCCTGCTGGACCAGGGGTGGTGGCCCGACGGCCTCTACACGGCACCCACCGACGCGGCCCTGGCCTTCGATGTGGAAATCACGCGGCAGATGGGCTTCAACATGGCCCGCAAGCACGTGAAGATGGAACCGCGCCGCTGGTACTACCATTGCGACCGTCTCGGCCTGTTGGTGTGGCAGGACATGGTCAGCGGCGACGGCGGCGTGCGCCCCGGCGCGAAGAAGGATTTCGACCGGTCTCCCGAGTCGGCGCGACAGTATGAGCGGGAATTCGCGGCCATGATGGACACCCTGCAGGGGCACCCGAGCATCGTTATGTGGGTGGTGTTCAACGAAGGCTGGGGGCAGTTCGACACCAACCGAATCACGGATTGGGTGAAGGAGTACGATCCCACGCGCCTGGTGGACCAGGCCAGCGGCTGGCAGGACCGAAAGGGCGGCGACGTGCATGACATGCACCGCTATCCCGGTCCCGCCATGCCGGACCCGGAACCGGACCGCGCCGTGGTGCTGGGCGAGTTCGGCGGGCTGGGGCTCCCCGTGTCCGGCCACCTGTGGCGGAAGGAAGGCAACTTCGGCTACCGTAACCTGGAGGCCGTGGATGTCCTGCGGACCGAGTACGCCACGCTCCTCACGGCCCTGCGGACCCTCATCGGCCGGGGGCTCGCCGCCGCGGTCTACACGCAAACCACCGACGTGGAGGGCGAGGTCAACGGTCTGCTCACCTACGACCGCGACATGGTGAAGATGGGCGCCGCCTGGCTCGCGGAACAGAATGCCAAGGTATTCCGTCCCGCCCCCAAGGTGACCGTCATTCTGCCCACGTCGGAGGTCCACGGCCAGACCTGGCGCTACACCACCGACACCCCGCCGGACGGCTGGGAGAAACCCGGCTTCGAAGACAGGGCCTGGAAAGAAGGCGTGGGCGTCTTCGGAACGAAAGGCACGCCCGGGGCCGTGGTGCGCACCCTTTGGGACACGCCCGAGATCTGGATCCGCCGCACGGTTAAACTCGAGGCGGCCGACCTGGCCAATCTCGTGCTGAATCTTCTTCACGACGAGGATGCCGAGGTCTATGTCAACGGCATCCTCGCCGCCGACACCAAGGGCTACACGACGTCCTACCAATTGGTTGAAATGCTGCCCGGGGCCACGTCCGCCTTCGGGGAAGGCCGGAACACCCTCGCCGTCCATTGCCGCCAGACCCGGGGCGGGCAAAGCATCGACCTGGGACTAGTGAAGTTTGAGGAGCAAAAGTGACTCTTTCCGGTAATCCCCCCGCTGTCGTTCTCCAAAGTTGAAACAAACAGGGGCAAGCACAGGGAAGCGGGGTTCTTCTTATGTGGCACAGCCGCCCCCGGCTGTGGGACCGACAGGCCTTAATTGGATTTGATCCCTCACCAGGCACGAGGTGTTCTTACCTCAAGGTGCATCCGTCAGCGTCACCAATCCATCGAAAGCGTCATGGATGCCGGGGGCGAGGTGGAAGGCCGGGCTGCCTTCGGGAACACGAATGGCTTGCAGGATGCGCATGCCGGACAACCCGCTGGCAAGGACGGTCATGTGGACGGGGAGGTTCGCGTCGCGGTTCCGAAGGGCGACGCGGGGAAGCCCGCCGCCGGAGGCTTCGGCGTAATCCGCCGGGCCATAGTCCCTGTTGAGATGGGTCCAGGTCTTCTCTTCCACGAGATCACGGGGAAAATCGCCGGACTCGTGGGGCGTGCTCCACCGCAGGTAGGCGGGCACGAGGCCGAGGGATACGTTGAATTCCTGGAGGTCCATGGCCTCGCGGATCTCAAAGCGCAAGCGAAAGCGAATCCCTCCCGGCGCGGGGGAAATCTCCCAGCGCTGGCGGAGTGGAAAGCGGCGCGATTCGCCCGCAATACGCAGCGTATCCCCTTCCCGCGTCACGGCGTCCCAAAGCAGGGTCTGGCTGAAGTTCCACAGGCCCGCCGCTAAAAACTGGGTGTGCAGGTGTACGTCGGTCGTCAGCTCCTGTTCGCCGTGGGAGAGGAGCACCGCGCCCGGCTCCACCCGTGCCTGGAGCTTTCCGGAGGTAATCGTGTACTCGCGGGCACGTTCCCTCAGGCGCTGTTGGAGACCGGCACGGTCCAGGCCAAGGTCCAGGCGAAGCGTCATGAGTTCCGTGACGCCGGTTGCCGCCGCTTGCCCGGCCTGGGCGAAGTAACGGGCCGCCTGCACAATGCGCGTACCACTGATGTAGTCGGCGTTCCAGCACTGCAATTGCAGGGGTTGATCCCCCGCGTCGCACTCGACCAGCACGGCAGGGAGCGTCGAATCCTGTTTCGAGGCGACTGCCGCCTCTTTCACCCCATGGCGCATAGGGACGATCACCGCCCATTCCAGGTCGCCGGGCAGCATTTCGGGGAAATCCCCGCACAGTTCGCCGTAGTACCACTCGTTCCAGTCGGGCGGAAAAACGAGTAGAGCGTCTGCCACCGTGATGGGTGCCTCGCGGTGACGCGTCATGGCCATGCGCCAGGTCAGCCCCGAGGGAGACAATTCCAGGGTGAAATCGAGGGTGAGGGGGAGCCGCGCCATAACACCGCGCGCCACGCAGCGCGTGGGCTCGCGCACCGTGACCCGCCAGTCGGCGCCCGTCGAATCGTACCAGTTGCCCATGGACTCCAGGCGCAGCCGAAAGCCGCCGGGCGCGGTGATCTCCTTGCCCGCGCGAAACAGGGAGAGGCGCCCCTGGCAGAAAATGACCTCCAGGTCTTCGAGGGCCAGGGTGTGGACACCGGCCGCGCGCCCCACCTGCCGCAGGTAGTAGTCGATGGTCTGCTGGGGTGTGTCGCGGACCAGCATTTTCCCCTGATCGAGGAGGATGATACGGTCGCAGAGGGTGTTCACGATACTGAGATCGTGGGAGACGAAAACGATGGTCTTGCCCGCTTCCCGGAGTTCGCCGATCTTGACGCGGCACCGGCGCTGGAAATCCTCGTCCCCCACGGCGAGCACCTCGTCGACGAGGAAAATGTCGGGGTCCGTATGCACGGCCGTGGCAAACGCCAGGCGCACGTACATACCGCTGCTGTAGGTGTCGACGGTCTGATCGATGAACTCACCGATGCCGGCGAAAGCGACAATGTCGTCGAAGACGGCATCGACCTGGGCATGACGCATGCCCAGGAGCCCCGCGTTGAGGTAGACGTTTTCCCGTCCCGTGAGGATGGCGTGAAACCCGGCGCCCAACTCCAGGAGTGACGCCACGAGCCCATGGACCCGCACCTCGCCGGTGGTGGGCAGGGTGACCCCGGCCAACAACTTGAGCAAGGTGCTTTTCCCGGAACCGTTGCGGCCGATGATTCCCAGGGATTCACCGGCTTCCATGGAGAGACTCACGCCGTCCAGGGCAGCGAAGGTCTCGCGCTTTCGACCGCGAAGCCAATCGAGTATGCCCCCCCGCCCCACGAGGGCACGCGCCCCGCGATGGCGGGGATAGTGTTTCGAGACGTGCTTCACTTCGATGATGGGCATCAGGCGTAATCCGAGAAGGTGGGCGCGCTGCGGCGGAAAACGATGACCCCGGCCGCCAGGGCCAGCACCGCCGCGAGAACCGGCCAAACCCACAGCCACGCGTCGGGGCAGTGATTCTCGATGAGGGCCTGGCGGTAGGCGGCGAGCAGTTCGGCCATGGGATTGGCGAGGTAGAGCCAACGCGCCCACGGGGGAAGGCCGCCGTCGAGCACCCAGGAAAGGCGGTAGAAGACGGGCGAGGCGTAGAAACCAAAAACCGTGGCCACGCCGACGATATAAGAAACGTCGCGAAAACGGACGTTGGCGGCGGAGAGCAGGAGGGCCAGGCCCGCGGTGAGAATCACCTGCACCAGGAAAAGGGGAAGGACCCAGAAGGCGTGCCAGCCGGGCGCGGCGCCAAAGACGGCCTGGATCACCAGGAGCAGGATGAAGCCGATGACGCAGTTCACCAGCGGGTAGCCCATGGCGGCCAGGGGAACGATTTCCCGCGTGAAACGCACTTTCTGCACCAGGTTCTTGCCGTCCACGAGGGATTGGGCGGCGCTGTTGAGGGCATTGGAAAAGAACTGCCAGAATACCAGGCCCGAAAGGATGACGATGGCCACCGGCGTGGCGCCGGAACGGAAGGCGTCCGCCTTGTTTCCAAAGACATAGGTGAAGACGAAGGTCAGTACCAGCGTCAGGGCGAGGGGTTCCAGCACGGCCCACAGGAAGCCCATCAGTGCATAGCGGTAACGGATCCGAAGGTCCTTCCACACGAGGTCCAGCAGCAACTCACGGGAGCGAAGAATGTCACGCGGGACACGGCCTATCCGGCGCTGCCCGGTGCTGGTGTAGAAGTATCCGCCCATGTGATCCCATCGTAGCACCGCCACGGTGCGGTTTCAATCCCCGTCGCGGCCTGGGCGGACGTATTCCCGCAGGCCTTCGAGGTACGCTTCACCATGACACTTGAGGCGGCCCCGGTCCACCTGGTTGATGTAGGCATCCACCCAACGGCGGGCGTTGTCCTTGCCGTGAGCCTTGGCGACGGCCCTGCACAGGGCCGCGGGATCTTCCGGCGCGAAGGGGAACTTGCCCCCGTCCAGGCGGCTGTACGACAGCACCAGGCTTTCGATGAAACGGCCGGGCGCGAGGCCCTGGAGCAGGGCATGGCAGCCACCGATGCGCAGTTTAAGCCCGCCCCGGGGATCGCGCCGGGCCAGGATCTCCCCGGAAGCGAGATCCGGCGGGGCCATCATCTCGCGGGTTTCGGGATCGTAGGTCGCGGCCAGGGCCTCGATCAGGATAGCCTTGAGCGCCTCCGTGTCGCGCAGGGACAGCGCCCGCCGCCCTTCGGCCCCGGTCAGGATAAACTGGCCGCGCCCATTGCCGTCGAGGGCCTCCAGGGCGCCCTGGCCCTGGGTAAGGTAGATGGCGATCTCACGGCCCTGGCCTCGGCCGCAGATACGGTCGGGCAGGAAGACCGTGCCGGCGCGGAACATGCGGGGAAAGTGTTTGGGTGCGCGGCCGGCAAAGCCCTTCAAACGCTCGAATTCCGCGGCCAACGCTTCGCTGTGTTTCCCGTCGCTCTTGGCGGTGAGGTAATTGAAGGTGTGGTGGCTTCGCCGGGCATTGCCGGCACGAAGGCGAAAAACGAAGGCATGGGGCCGCTCGCCAATGAGTTCAAACACCAGCGAGGTCAGGTCCGTCGGCCCGAGCACGGTCCGGGCGCTGGCGGTAATAACGCGGTCGCTGCCGCGCACAAGACGTTCGGTGGCGCTGGCGAGGGTTTCGAGCTTGTAAAACTGCTTCCCCTTGCGCCGGGCGTCCTCTTCCTTCACACCGATCCACTGGAAGTGGAGAGCGGGGGTCGGGCTGTCGGGTCCGGTGCGGCGCTTGGGCTTGCGCTTCCGTATGGGCATGGGGTTCTCCGGTGAAGGTCAAACGCGCTGGTGGTCCGCTTGCCAGTCCTTCACGCTTTTCTTGATGTCTCCGGGCGCCGTGAGCTTCCCCTCCATGACCTGGCGCACAAGGTCGGGCAGTTCGGCGTCCGAAGCGAAGCGAAGCGCGATCAGTTGTCCGAGGGCGAGGCCCCGGGCGGCTTCTTTCAGGTCATCGGGCAATACACGTTCGAGACGGACCCGCATCTCCAGGCGAATCACCCGGTCCTGCAGGGTGAGGGCGTAGGCGCGGGTCATGATCACGAGCGCCACGCCAAGCACGGCCATGAGCAGCAGGCCCGTGCCGATGAGGCAGGTGCCCACAATGGTTCCGGTGAAACACAGTCCGACGATGGCGAAGGCGGCCGCGGCCACGTAGCCCAACGCCAGGATCATGAAAAGCCAGGGGATCTTTACGTGGTTGGCCAGGTTCTGCGTGCTCTGCCGTGTCATGGAAGCTCTCCTTGAAGGATCAGGAACAAACCGATCCATGGGTTCATCTTAACGGGTTACCCATCACCGCTTCCAGCGCCCCGCTTTCACGGGGATGACGGTTGGTCGTCGCGATACCTGCTTTCTGCCCGGTCGGACCGGGGCGGCGGGCAGGCCCATGGATGCCCCGGGAACAGGCTTGAATCCCGCCGTCCACAAGGGGATACTTAGCCCATGAGCGGGTGTTTGCCGCCCCTTTTCAGACGTACCGGAACACCATGCACTCGACGCGAAATCCCTTTATGGTGTTTGTAAAGTAGTTTTTTCCATGAAGTTCTGTACAAATCACTACGAAAAGGTGTTTGTCCTTTCCTCCCGTCATTCCCGTGAAAGGATGTGTCGATTTAGTCGTGAGTGCCTGCCCGCGAGTAGGAACCTGTTTTTTTTGTTGTGTTCAATCCAGACCCGAAGGTTGGCAGTCCGTAGCCGTGGGTGAGCGCAGCGAGCCCACGGAATGTATCCATATTACATAACCAGCCCCAAAGGGGTGATAGCAATCCAACGGCGTCGCTATAATTATTTTGCCTGCGAGACCGTGCGGGAGTAGTACGAGATGGTAGCTATTCGTCGTGGATTCACGCGTAAATCGACAGGCCCGAAAACGGGAATCCACGGTAAAGGGCAACGTGTTTTCCCGTGTCATGGTTTCCCGGACCCACGGTTCTCCGGGGAGAAAAAACTTGGGTTCGGTCAAGCCGGGGCAGGGAGATAAGGAAGCCGCGAGAACGGGAGGATAGGTTGTTTCCATGGAACAGGCAGGACAGGTTTCTATTTTTGACGACGGTCTGGAAGAGGAGCATGGCTCCGGGGCCACACCGGCCCGGGCATGGGATCGGGATTCGGCAAAACGCGCCCTGGATGATCTGTTTACCAACACCCTTTATTACAAGAGCAGCAGAAGGTACGATGAACTGCTGAAATACATGGCCCATTTCCCGGCCTACTCTCCCTATAACGCCATGTTGCTCCATGTGCAAATGCCGGGAGCGAGCTACGTGGCGCCACCCCACCGCTGGATTCATAAATTTGGCCGGCGAATCAAAGCCGGTGCGCGCCCCCTGGTGATTTTGCAGCCCATGGGGCCGGTCATGTTTGTCTTTGATGTGAGCGATACGGAGCCCACGGAGCATGCCCGGCCGCTTCCGCCGGAAGTGGAAAAACCATTTGAAGTACGGAGGGGTTTCGTCGGAGAGAAGCTTGAATGGGTGAGTGAAAACGCCAAGCGCTACGGGGTGCGTGTCAACAATGTTCCTGAAGGCTCTCAGTCCGCGGGCTCCATAGGTCCCATCGCTGAGGATGTGAAGGCAAAGCAAATCTTCAAGGCAGGCAGGGACAGGCAAAGAAAGCCGGTGTTTATTATCGTGCCGGTACGATACGACCTGGTCGTCAATAAGAACATGAGTCGCGAAGCACGGTATGCGACCATTGTCCATGAACTCGCCCATCTATATTGCGGACATCTCGGCACGCCGAATAATAAATGGTGGCCGGACCGACGCGGACTTGAGGAAAAGACCCGGGAATTTGAGGCCGAATCAGTAACCTATCTTGTCAGTTCCCGCTTCGGGATCGAGAATCCTTCCGCGAAGTACCTGGCGGATTATCTTGGAGAGCAGGAGAAAATCCCGCCCATTAGTCTCGAGTGCGTTTTGAAAAGCGCGGGTCTCATCGAAAAGATGAGTCTGGGACAAATGAAACCAAGGAAAGACACCCGGTAACATAGCGGCGTCGTCACGCTTGGGTTAGGGGAAACGGGCACGGGAGCATCATGCGGGTACACATCATCGTCAATCCGGTGTCCGGCGGCGGGCGGGGCGTCAAGCTTGCCGGGGCCCTGCGGGCGGCGCTCGAAGGACGGGGGCTCTCGTGTCACCTGGAGCGCACCCTTCAGGCGGGGCATGCGCGGCAACTCGCGGGCGGCTCGGACGCGAATTGCGTAGCCGTGGTGGGGGGCGATGGCACGGTGAACGAGGTGCTGAACGGGCTGGCGGAAGGCGGCAGGATGTTGGCCGTGCTGCCCTCGGGCACGGCCAACGTGGTGGCCCGGGAACTGGGTATCCCCCGGAACGCGGAGGTGGTGGCCCGTTGTATCGCGGAAGCGCGGACCCGGCGGATGGATGTGGGCCGGTGCGGGGAACGCCGTTTCCTGCTGGGGGCGGGAGCCGGTCTCGACGCGGAGGTGGTGCGGCGGTTGAGCCTGCGGCGGGGAAGGCGCTCCAGCGTGCTCCATTGGGTGCCACCGGCCCTTGCGACCTTCCTCCATTATGATTTTCCGCCGATTCGGGCAACGGTGGATGGCCGGGTGGCGAGCGAGTCGGCGCAATACGCCATCGTGGGTAACTGCCGCTATTCGGCGGGCATCTTTCCCATCACGCCCGAGGCGCGGCCCGATGACGGGCTGCTGGATGTGTGCCTGATCCACCAGGTATCGCTCTTGCGGCTGCTGCGTCTGCTGACGGCGGTCTGGCGACCGGGCTTCACGAAGCGGGACGATGTGGTCTATCTCCAGGGGCGGGAAGTGGTGTTTGAGCCCGCCGGAGACGAAGCCGCGCCCTTACAGGTGGACGGCGATCCCGCGGGCAGGCTTCCCGCGCGCTTTGGTATACTGCCCCGGGCCGTGGAGCTTGTCACGCCCCAGGGACGGCGAAGGTCATCATGAGCGAATCCATGGCGGAAAAGACGGTCGGACGAACGCCGGGCCGGGTGGCGCGCATGGCCGGGCTGGCCTTCGTGACCGGGTTCTCCGGGGCCATCATGCCGGGCCCCATGCTGGCGCTGGTCATCGGGCAAACGGCGGTGCGGGGATGGGACACGTTTTTCTGGGTGGTAACGGGACACGCCCTGCTAGAACTGGCGCTTGTGGCGCTGCTCATCGCCGGGCTTCGGGCCGTTGTGGCACGACCGGGGGTGCGGGCGACGGTGGGACTCGTTGGGGGCGCGGCGCTCTTCTACATGGGGGGTGACATGCTGTGGCACGCGCGGGGGTTAACCCTGGACCTCGGTGGCGGCGGCGCGGCGGCCTTCACCGCGCCGGAATTGATGTTGGCCGGGGCCGTGGTCTGCCTGGCCAATCCCTATTTCACGGGATGGTGGGCCACCATCGGCATGGGCCAATTGGCGCAACTCGCGCCCCGAAAGCCGTCGGAGTACCTGGCTTTTTACGTGGGACACGAAGCGGCGGACTATGCGTGGTATGCCCTCATCGGACTGATCATGGTTACCGGGCGGCGTTGGCTGACGGACGGGCTTTACCAGGGGTTAATCCTGCTCTGCGCCGTGGCCCTGCTGGGGCTGGCGGCGTGGTTTGTCGTATCGGGTGCGCGCCTGCTCCTGGGGGGCGCGAATGGAGCGGACTGATCGAGCCGGCGGGAAGGTTCACCACGAGGAGGGTGTTCCTTGTGTGTTGCCCTGTTCATTCAACCCAGCAGCCCATGGAGAGTTTTATCTATGCGTTCCTTGCTTGTTGTTTTTTCCCTGACGGCCCTGGCCCTCCCCGCCGTGGCGGGAAACATTACAGGGATCGTCCGTTATGAGGGCAGGACGCCCAAGATGCGGCCCATTGACATGAGTTCGGACCCGGTCTGTTGCGTGGATGCGGGGGACCGGGCCCGGGTGAACGAGGCGCTGGTATTGGGCGCGGGCAAGACCATGGCCAATGTGCTGGTGGAGGTGCTGAACGTGCCGAAGGGCGATTACCCGGTTCCTTCCGAGCCCGCGATCCTCACCCAGAAGGGATGCCGCTACCGTCCCCACGTGCTGGCCGTGCGGGCGGAACAACCCATCAGGATACTCAATCCCGACAACACGGTCCACAACGTGAACGGCCGGCCGAAGGCGAACCCGGGGTTCAACGTGGGCATGCCCAGGGACCTCAAGGAATACACCCTCACGCTGGAAACACCGGAAGCGCCGTTTCCCATTCGCTGTGAT
>JAJRTN010000078.1 GCA_024278275.1 Candidatus Hydrogenedentota bacterium | reverse complement strand
TCACCGCGCGCTATGCCCTGGGTGAAGTGCCGCGGCCTGAATTCTGGTCCGGTTTTCGGCTAATACCACGGGAAATCGAGTTCTGGCTCAAGCAGGACTATCGCCTGCACGACCGTCTGCTGTACACCCGTGCCGGGGAAGAATGGCGCCACCAGCGCCTCTACCCCTGATATCCTTTGGCCGAAATCGTTCTTACTATCCTCTCCGTGTTCGTGGCGGCTCAAGACTTCTGTGGGTATCGTCGTGGCCACCCGCTTGCAGGCAACCTGTTCGCTCTGTTCAGGAAGCCGCCGTTACCACGGTCGGGGTACGAAAGCTTCCTCACCCCTTAGTGGCATGGTCAATGCCGGGTCCGCCCGTGAATTGCCTTCGGTATGCCGCTGGACTGATTCCCACCGAGCCACGGAAATGGCGACAAAGTTGTGCGGCATCATAAAAACCGCTGGCGTGCGCCACTTGCGTCACGGACAACCGTCCGTCAAGAAGGAGGCGTTTGGCTTCCTGGACCCGCCGATTTCGGTAGTAGGTCGTCATCGAATGGCCGGTCGCTTGGCGAAACAGGACCCCAAGGTGGGGCAGTGACATGCCCAGCGATTTGGCAGCTTCTCCGGCGCGAAACGATGATCCCCCGGAGACAGCCGCTTCAACTTCGCGAAGCACATGCCACACTTCCTTGCGAAACGCCAGTCGCTTACACTCTGGAAATCGGTAACAGTAGGCGCGCGCCAGATAGGCCATCACTTTGAGTACCGCCGAGCGAACCAACAGCCGTGAAGGCGAAGGTTCCGCCAAGAAAAGCTCGATGTCGCTCAATTCACGCTCGCAACGTATCGTCTCCTCCTCCGTTACGAGGAGTTCCGTCAGTCGTCCTCCCACGTTTGCCCCGTAGAGGCTGGCACCAAAGAAAAGGGGGACCAACCCTTTCTCCGCCCACAAATCCTCCATTGATACCAGGAACCACTCGCTCAGGTAAATAAGATTGATTCCTTCGAAAACCTCGGTGCATGAATACCAATGAGGTATGCCCGGCGGGATCACCAATACCGATCCGCGCCGGAGAATTTGCATTCCATTCTCCGAGCCATGCTCCGCACGGCCTTTTACCACAAGGAAAACCTCCCAGAAGGTATGGTCATGGGGTGGAACCGCGTAACCTGCGGGGGCTGGAGCACGCGAGATGGTAATGGGGTGCCGCACCGAAAGCCTGAAGTCGCTTCGTGGCAGAGTTCGTACCAGACGATTGTCCATCTTCGGATTGTACAAGAATTGCACCAGTATCGACAAGACAAATACGACGAATGACTATAAGGTGGATTGTGTTGGCTGAGTTTGATTGTTTTCGTAAATCATCACCTCAACAAGGAGACTGACATGTTCAGAACCCGACGAATACTGGTATTGACTCTTGTTGCCGCCGTGCTGTATTTTCCCGGTGCCCGGGCGGATTTCGAAGCAGATCTGATTGCCGAGCAGGTGGTTTGCAATGTAGTGTGGCGGACCAAGGTAGGTACCGCCGACCGCATGGCAACCACCTCCAGCACGGAAGCGGCGGCCTTCTCCTTCGAGGGACAGCTTTATTACGCGCCGGACACGAGCACTTCTATACGGCAGCCCCTATATCGTCTCTACAATGGGTCCAACGACCATATGATGTCCACCTCAACCAATGAGGGAGGATACACGCTGGAGGGGGCCATTGTTTATCCTTGGAAGGCGGCAAATGCGCCCCAGGGCACAACACAGATTTTTCGGGGCTGGAATTCTTCCCTTCCCGATCACGGTCTGATGGTCGTGGGCTATCTGCTGAGCGGCTACACGGCGGAATACCTGGCGGACCGCTACGCCTATCCTCGCTACGCTAGCGATACCTCCCTGGGGTACACCCTGACGGGAGCCGCCATTACCCTTACTTCGAACCTAATCTCGGGAGGGGCCGTCAGTTCCTGGGTATGGAACAACAAAGAGTTCGTCAACATGGACGATTATGGTCGCCTGATTCAGTCCTCCCTTAGCTTCCAGGGGCAGACCAGTGCTCTGCCCACTGAAGGTGGTGACAAGCTCGGGCCGGGGACATATGCGGACAATCGTTATTGGCATGGTTCTCCCCTGCTTTCAAAAAGTACCACGTTGTCTTCAGCGGGGAAGACGCAAACCACCCGGGCCATCCCGCTGGAATGGCATATGGATGTCTTCGGGGGTGCGACGGACAAAGTGGTTGTATATAGGGATTGGTACCTTGGCAAGAACGTAACCCTGGACGACACGAACATCGACTTGGGCGCGTCCTTCAACTACCTACGGCCTCAGATTGCCCGCTACGAGACCGTGTTTTACACCTCATTGGAACTGCCCGGCGCGCTTATCGAGATTCCCACGGCATATCTGGAACCGGAGTTTAGCCGGTTTTTTACGATTGACGCGACAGAGCCGGACTTGAACTTGGCTTTGGACGAGATCACATCCACCGATTTCCAGGCCAGCGCTCCAAGCAACCACTATCAGTTCAATAACCCCGGTGCGGGCGGGGTGGTTTTGATAACCTCAGACTTGAATTACGCGATGGGTGTTTACGGACTCAGCCCAGTGAACGGTGGCGATGCCTCATTTTTCACCCTCTTTGATTTCACACCCTCCACAACGAAACTGGCAGCGAACTATGGCCCCGCCACACTGACCGTGGGAGAACATGTTTTCACGACATTCATCATTACGGGAACGCTTGATGACGTGCGTGTGGCAATGCGCGTCCTCTATTTAAACGGGTATTAACCGGTGGGACTTGGTGATCTGGTTTGTCTTTCGACACATTAGTGTATGACGGCATGCTTAACCATATACAAGAAAAGCAGGGCGGAACTCTTTCTTGTGGTTTCGCCCTGCTTAATAAGCATCACCGGGACAAGTGACCCGCATTTACGCTATTCCTCTATTGGACGGCTTGTGGAGCCGTGGAAGCCGTTTCCGGGGAAGAGGCGGACGCCTATTTCCGCAGCCGCCCCAAGCTCAGCCAGATTGGCGCCTGGGCCAGCCGTCAGTCCAAGCCCCTTCCCAGCCGTTTCGCGCTGGAAAAACGGGTGGCCCGGTTCACCG
>JAJRTN010000077.1 GCA_024278275.1 Candidatus Hydrogenedentota bacterium | reverse complement strand
GCTCGGCAGATACCGAAGGCTCTCAAAGGACTATGAGCAATTGACCGAGAACAGCGAAGCCATGGTGCTCATCGCCATGATAAACCTCATGAGCAAAAGGTTACCCCTCCCCAAGGCATAGGGCCTTTGCAAACACCCTCTCAGGAAGTCTCTGCGATTGATCATGGGGGGGACTCCTTTTCCCGTACGTCCTGGAAGTGGACCCAGTGGACAAAGTGGACGGAGTGGACCGCGTGCATCGATTCGATTGTCCACTACGTCCACTTTGTCCACGCCGTCCACTACCCCCCGGCGGTGACCCACACGGGGCTGGACCACGCCATCTGCCCGTCTTCCTGGGTCACGCGGAGGTAGTAGTAATCGGTGCCGTTCGTGTACGCCTCGTCGGTCAGCGACACCGAACAGGTCAGTTCGCCGCCGTCGAAACGCGCCAGTAGCTGGTTGTTCTTCACGACCTCGATGCAACGGATGACGGCCGTGCCCGCGACAAAGGCCCGAAGGTGCTTGAAGCGATCGCCCGTCCAGAGGGTCAGTTCCTGGCCCATGGGCACTCCGTTCACGTCGAACTCCACCAGGATCCGCGCCGTGGTGGCGGCGTAGCACCGGCGTTGCTTCAGCGCGTCGAAAACCGGCCCGCGATCCAAATCCTCCGCGAAGACGGCCACCAGCCCGCCGTCGTAGCGGTCGCGCATGTTGCCCGGCTTGCCCAGGTGGCCGTCGCCCGAACCCATGAAGCCCAGGCGGTAGCCCCGGGCCAGGGCTTCCTGCACGTAGCCGCCGGGCTGACAGGTCTGCAAGGGCCGTTCCCCGCCGAAGTATTCGCCCGTGCCGTGCATGGAGCAAATCTCCACCAGTGGCATCAGTTCGGGGTCGTAATAGTTGAAATCATAGCCCCGTGTGGGCACGGGGTAGGTGGTCATGTGGGGTATGGCGAAAGCTTCGAGGCGGTTGACCCGGATCCAGAGGAACAGTTCCCACGGCGTGGTGGCGGGGATATACCATTCCCCCTCGTCCGTGCGGAAGTAGATGTTGTAGTCGCCCTCCTCCTGGGCGATCTCGAAGCCCAGCAGGGTCACAAAGCGGCCCGGTTCGTGGTACTTCTTCGTCCCGTCCACGAAGCATTGCCACTGTTCGGGATTCGACCGCTCGCACATGGCGTCATCGAGATCCACGTGGTCCGAAAGGCTGAAGAAATCCAGCCGCGCCACGTCGCGGGCATAGGTGAAGTTTTCGTCGGGCGTCCCCGATCCGTCCATGAGGCGGCTGTGACCGTGGATGTCGCCCCAGAAGAGACGCGGCCCCGTGGCGGCGCACTTGATGGGCGTACTGTTGCCGTTCACGCCGGACACCCCGTCCTCGGCGAAACAATAGAAAACGCCCTCCTCATCGCATTGGAGACCATGGATCCAATGGAGGGCCCGGTCCGCCTCGGGCCAGGTCAGGCGGTCCGGCAGGCCGGTGATGCCCTCGCCGCGCAGGGCCAGAGTCTCGCCGTATCCCCGGGTAGCCAGGTTGTGGAAGTCGTCCTCCAGCCGCGCCAGCACGGAGAAGGTCTCGCCCGGCCGGACCACGGCGGGGGCAATGAGGGCCACCCGGGTCGGCGCACCGCCCACCACGGGGAAGGAAGGCGGACTCGGCATCTCCCGGAAAAGCCCGTCCCCCTCGGCGTCCACCGTGATGAACAGGTGAAAGGCCCCTTCCTCGTAGGTCTGGGCGCGGAAGCCCGGACTCCCCCCGGTGGTGTCCCCGAACACCACCTCAATCGTATCGCCCGCCTGTAGCGTGCCGTGCTCCACCGTGATCTCCACCCCCCGCGTCGCCGCGGCCAGCCCTTTCGGCTGCAAGCGAATGGCGCACCCATCGCGCGAAACGGAGGCCGTCACGTAATCGGGCGCCTGGGGGTCGTGGGTCTGCCCCATGGGCCAGTCGCTGGCATGGCCGGGACGGATGTGCAGTCGTGCTCCGGAACGCAGGCCCGACGGCCCCACGGTGTAGCGCAACCGCCACGTGCCGTAGATATTGGCCACGTGGGGCGTGGCGGGGTCCACCGTGGCCGTCCCCTCGCCGATGAGCAAACGGCCCACGGAAGAAGGGAAGCTCATCTTGGTGTAGTCGGAGGGACTGCGCAGATCGTCGAACTCCGGCACGAGCGACCGCAACCGCTCCACGGCCGCCGCGTAATCGCCGACGATCTCCACCGGCCCGTCGTACCATGCCCCCAGGGCGCGGATCACGCGGGCCACGTCGTAGCGTCCGTCGAGGATGTCCCGCGCCTGGAGCCGCGCCAGCAGGATGAAGTCCCCCGCGCGGGACAACGCGGCCACCGGGTCATCGAGACAGCCCGGTTCATAGAGCCAGCCGACGGCGTTGGCCCGTTTCGCCAGCATGACCCGCCGCACGTCGTCCGCGCTCGTCGTACCCAGGGCCGCCAGGCGCACGGGAATGCGGACTCGCCGTTTCCCCGCGTAACGCCCCAACTCCGTCAGCACCGCCACGTGGTGGCCGAAGCGTTTCTCGAAAGAACCCGCGCCGTCCCGGGATTCATAGGTGAAGTATTCCGCGCCCAGCCGGCTGGCCACGTCGACCTGCTGCTTGAGACGCACCATATGGCGGATCTCGGCCCGGTCCCCGGGCAGGGCGGCCGACGCGGGAAAGTCCGCCGCGTCCGCGCCGTGCAGGGCGGTCAAGGTCAGCACCTCGCGGGGAAAACCCCGCTCAAGAGCGTCACACAGGCCTTCCGGCGCCAAGTTCGATTTCAACGACAACGCGGTGGCCCCGGCGGCGGTGGCAGCGTTCACCGCCACTCGCCAGCCTGAAAGCCCTTCCTCGGTGCATGAATAGACGAATCGCATCACGGTCTTTCCCTGGGGTTGTCTTTCAGTCGCATTATACGCTGTCTCAAGAGTTGGACAAAAAACCGTGGGCCCCCTGTCCATCCCGTCCACCACGTCCGCCCAATCCCCTTCCCCTTCGGGAAAGATAAAGCACTGGTAATCGCACCTTCGGGGTGCTCCGGCTCCTTGGTATTCCATCGGTTTGGGGGGTATGATGTTTGTCGTGTGCCGAAGTTTCCCAACCGGAAGGAGCCTTCATCGTGACGAAAGCAGGCAAGTACGGCGTAACACGCCGAACCTTTCTGAAGACCGCCGGCCTTGCCGCGGGCGCGGTGGCGTTTCCCTGTATCGTTCCCGCGTCGGCCCTGGGCCTCGACGGCGCCACCGCCCCAAGCAATCGGATCACCATGGGTTTCATTGGCGTGGGCAAGATGGGCAAGGGCCACGTGGGCAGTTTCCTGGGCGATCCGTCCGTGCAGATCCTCGGTATTTGCGACGTGGAGCGGGGCCGGCGCAAGGGACAGGCCGCCCGGTGCAACCGGGCCTATGGTGAACGCTATGGCCGGGCGAATTATCACGGCTGCACGGATCACGCGGATTTCCAGGAAATCTGCGCGCGCGCGGATCTCGACGCCATGCTTATCGCCGTACCCAACCACTGGCACGCCCTGGCGGCGATTGAGGCGGCGAAGAACGGCAAGGACATCTACCTGGAGAAGCCCCTGGCACGCACCGTGGCCGAGGGCCGCGCCATCGTGCGGGCGGTGCGGCGTTATGGCCGTATCCTGCAGGTGGGCAGCCAGCAGCGTTCCAACCGCGCTTTCCGGGGCGCCTGCGAACTGATACGGAACGGGTGTCTCGGTACGCTGAAGGAAGTCTTCGTGAACGTGGGCGGACCTCCCGGAGAGGACTACCTGCCGCCCGAACCGACCCCGGAAGGACTGGACTGGGACCGGTGGCTGGGACCGTGCATGTGGCGCGCCTACAGTTCGACACTTGCGCCGCCGGAATCTTTCGGGGGCTGGCCGGAATGGCGCTATTACCGCGACTACGCGGGCGGCGGCATGACCGATTTCGGCGCTCACCACTACGACATTGCCCAGTGGAGCCTGGGCATGGACGGCTCGGGACCGGTGAAGGTCATCCCGCCGAACGGGAAAGACGTACAGCGCCTGACCTATGTCTATGCCAACGGCATCCCCATGTACCACGGGGGCGGCCATCCGCGGGCCGCGGTGGAATGGGTGGGCGAACGGGGCAAGGTCCGGGTCAACCGGGGCCAGTATTTCGAGACGGAGCCCGCGGGCCTCAAGAACGAAGTGATCGGACCAAACGGGATTCACCTTTACGACAGTCCGAACCACAAGAACAACTGGTTGGAAGCGGTACGCACCCGGCGCGAACCCATTTGTCCGGTGGAAACGGGACAAAGCAGTGCCACGGTGTGTCACATCGGGAACATCGCCTATTGGCTCAAGCGCCCGTTGCAATGGGACCCCGCCTCGGAATCCTTTGTCAACGATCCCGAAGCGAACCGGCTGTTGTCCCGCGCCATGCGCGCCCCCTGGAAACTGACCTAATCCCCACGAGGTGAAACGATGCAATACGGATCCATTGGCAAGCGTGTGATTACCCTGACCCTTGCGGCGGTGCTCCTGGTCCTACCCGCCCTGGCGGACGAAGTGCTTGAGGAAGCACTGAACAAGATACAGTACTATAAACTTGGGCAGGACGGCGCGCCCATGGAGTACGTCATCGGCCGCGTGCTGGAGGCGCAGGCCTGTCCCGGCACGCGGGCGGCCCTGGCGGACCGCTTGGCGCGAGTGCTTGCCACCGATTCCAGTTTCGAGTGCAAGAAGTTCATCTGCCGACAGCTCTATATCATCGGGTCGGAAGCGCAACTCCCCGCGCTCAAACCCCTGCTCACCGATCCGGACTACACGTCTCTCGCCCGTTACGCACTGAAGAACATGCCGGGCGAGGCGGCGACGGGCGCCTTGCTCGAAGCAGCGGCCGCGACAACCGGCCCCGTGCTGGTGGGGATCATCAATGACCTGGGCGAGCGGCACGACCCCGCCGTGTTGCCCATGCTGGCGACCCGCCTGGACGACCGGGATGCGCAGGTGGCCCTGGCCGCGCTGAACGGCATCGCGGAAATCAGCGGCACCGAGGCCCTGCGCCTTCTCCGCCAGGCATTGGCGAAGAAACGGCCCAACGCCCCCCAGGCCTATCTCGCCTGCCTGGAGAATATGGAACGCGCCACGGGAACACCCGCCACCAGCGCCCAATATGCCTTCCTCTACAACGGACGTTATTCCGACCCCATCCGCATGGCGGCCTTGTCCGGCATGGTGGGAACAGGTCGGCAAAGCGCCCTGCCCGCAGTGCTCGACGCGTTGCGGGCCGAGGACATGCGATGGTACCGGCTGGGCCTTGGCTGCGTGCGCCGCCTCACCCAGGCCAAGGCCACGCGCACTTTCGTAAACCTTCTCGCCAATCTTTCCCCGGAACGCCAGGCGGATGTGCTGACCGCGCTGGCTGATCCACGTACCCCGGAACGCGGCGCCTTGGATTCGGCGAGAAAGGCCGCCCTGCGGGCGATAAAATCCGGCGATACGGTCGTTCGTGTGGCGGGACTTCGGGCACTGGCCCATTTGGGCACCGGTGATACCGTCGCGGTACTCGCCAACGTCGCGGCCGTCCGGGAAGGCGAGGCGCGGACCGCCGCGCGCAACGCCCTGGCCACCCTGAGAGGCGCGGACATCAACGGGATCATCCTGGCGCGGCTGGAAACGGCCCCGCCCCGGGAGGCGGGCGAACTGGTGCGCGCTCTTTCCGCGCGACATGCGGTGGAAGCCGTTCCGGCGCTGCTGAAACACGCCGAGGCGGGCCGCCTGGAGACCCGGATCGCGGCCCTTGGCGCGTTGGGAACGCTTGCGGGGAAAAACGAGATGAAGCCCCTGGCCAAACTGCTTCTCCAAACGGACAACGACGCGATCCGGAACGCAACCCGGGGGGCGCTGGTCAGCGTCGCGCGACGCCTGCCCGCCGACCAGGATCCGGTGATTGAGATTGTTCAGGCCGCGCAGGCATCCACCATTCCCCAACAGGTGGCTTCCTGTTTCTCCGTGCTGGGTGCGGTGGGCGCGCCGGGCGGCCTGCCGGTCCTGTGCGAGGGTCTCGCCTCTCCCGATGCCACTATCCGGCGCGCGGCGCTCGAGGCACTCGGGGTCTGGCCCACGGGCGCGCCCCTGGATGCCCTGTTTCAATTCGCCAAGTCCACCGGCGACAAGGCCGAACGGGCGGCGGCCGTTACGGGCTGCGTGCGCATGGCGCGCATGCCCTCGCAGCGGCCCGTGGAACGGATGGTCGCCCTCCTGGCCGATCTACTGAAGTTGTCGGATGACCCGGTTATAGAGCGGGGCGTACTGTCCGCCCTGAGCGGTCTAAAAGGCCCGGACGCGCTTGCCCTGGCATCGACCTTTCTGGGAGACCAGGCCTTGGCTTCGGATGCCGCCGTAGCCGTCGAGAAGATTCGAAAGAAAGACTACGTGGCCACGGCATCCCATGGGAACAATGCGGCGGCGAAGGCCCTGGATGGCGACATGAGGACGCGCTGGACCACCGGAGCCGTGCAAACCCCTGGCCAATGGTTCCAGGTGGACCAGGGCTATGCGCGGGAAATCCGCGGTATCGTGCTGAACACGACGCCCTCGAAGGGGGACTATCCGCGGGGGTACGAAGTTTTTGTGTTCAACGACCCCAAGGACATGGGGAAAGCCGTTGCCACGGGGACCCCCGATTCCCCCGTCACGAAGATCATCTTCGCCCCGGTCAGGGGCCGATATATACGTATCGTTCAGACCGGATCCGTGGACAACCTCTTCTGGAGCATCCACGAGCTGCGACTCATGGGTGCCATGGAAAAGGCGAAACCGTAACCCCTCACGGCCCCAACGGCCCGGAGAAAACAAGGGGTTCCGTGGGAACACGTGTTTCAGGGACACACCAGCCCGGATACCTCGCCAGCCTCCAGTTGCGAATCCGTATCTCGGCCCATCTCAAGGACTTGTCTCCTTCGGCGAGTTCCGTGTGTATCAACACACGCTGTCGTCCGCCTCTTTTCGCCAGACCCTTGACCTGGGCCCGTCTACACCTGCTCGCAACGAGTGGGGTGAAATACCCGGGTTAAAGATCGACCGCTTTCCTGCCGATAAAGGAAGTACATGGGTGTGCCAACGGCCCGTTCGGCCGGGCATGAAATGGCCTAAACATTTACCGTGCAGGAGTTTATCTATGTCGAGCGGGTTCAGCGTAAGCGGTCTTATTTCAGGACTGGATTCGGATACGCTCATTACCCAACTCATGCAGCTTGAACGGCAACCCATTATTCGTTTCCAGGACAAGATCGACGCGCTGGAGGAAGAACGGGACGCCCTGCGGGATCTCAGGTCCCAGCTCCAAACGCTTCGTAATCGTACGCAGGACTTCCGGTTCAACAACACCTTCAGTGCCTTCGCCGCCGCCACCAGCGAAGATACCGTGGCCACCGCGGAGATTTCAGCCCCCAATCCGGTGGTGGGCGCTTTCGCGCTGGACGTCACCCAGTTGGCCAGTGCCACGTCGGCCAACAGCAGCGCCGTGCTGGGCGCGGCCATCGATCCGAACGCGGCGCTGGATTCGGCGGGCATCAACGCCACCATCGAAGCGGGCACGTTCACCGTCAATGGTGTTCAGTTCACGGTGGATCCCACGACCCAAAGCCTCAACGATATCCTGAGCGCCATCAACGGAAGTGCCGCCGGGGTGACCGCCTCGTATGACGCCGGGACAGACACCGTGACCTTTGAGAACAGCACCGCCGGCGACACGAGCCTGATCAACTTCGGCGCGGCAGACGACGACAGCAATCTCCTGAGCGTGCTGTCCGTCACCGAGGCCACCCAAACCACGGGGGGAAGCGGGCAGACGGTGGCCACGGGTACGAGGAACCTGGGCGCCATCGACGCCACCGCCCTCATCTCGGCCACCAACTTCGCCAACGGCGCGGTCACGGCGGGAACCTTCAGCATTAACGGGGTGTCCATCAGCGTGGACCCGACACAGGATACAACCCTGGACGTGCTGGAGCGTATCAACAGTTCCGACGCCCAGGTCACGGCCAGCTTCGATTCCGCCACCGACACCATCCGTTTCGTATCGGATACGCTGGGCAGCCGGACCATCAAGTTTGGCGGGGCGGGAGACACGAGCAATTTCCTGGCCATCACGAACCTGGACTCAGCCACGCAAACGGCCGGCAAAGACGCCCAGTTCACCATCAACGGCGGCCCGGTCATCACGCGAAACACCAATGAAGTCTCCGACGCCATCAGCGGCGTCACGGTCAACCTGCTCAGCGTGGGCCAATCCACCATCACCGTTTCGTCCGACAACGATGCCATCCTGGAAGACGTGCAGACCTTTATTGATGAGTTCAATGCCTCGGTGAGTTCCATCCGCGATCTTACCGCCATCGGCGGCACCCTCGCGGGAGATGCCAGCATACGGAGCATCGAGAGCTACCTGCGAACAAACATTTTCGCGCAGGTGCCGGGACTGAGCGGTGATTACGGGAACCTGGTCGAGATCGGTATCACCACGGGGGACGACTTCAACGCCTCCGCCGGCGCCACGTTGGAGTTAGACTCGGACATCTTCCTGGAGGCACTCCTAAGTGATCGGAACAATGTTTCGGATTTGTTCTCCAACAGCGATGGCACCGGCGTGGCAGACCTGCTTTTCGACTTTCTGGATGAAGCAACCCGGGCCACGGGTTTCCTGAACAACCGGGCCAAGTCCAACGGTTCCATCGACATACAGATTCAAAGCCTGAATGACCAGATTGACCGGGTCGAGGAACGGGTGGCGCAAAAGGAAAAACGGCTGCGGCGGCAGTTCGCCCAGCTTGAAGTGACTTCTTCCAATCTGCAGAGTCAGAACTCCGCTTTGTCCGGCCTGGCCTTCAGGTATTTCTAAGAGTTTGTTTCCGCTCGGCGTGAAAGGTAATGCGGGGTACACGGCCGGCCGTGTATAATGAGATCCGTGGTAATACGCACAAGGAGTAAGGCATGTCGTCGTCCGCGTCAAATCTGGGTGCCTATACGAAAGTGGATGTGGAAACCGCCTCCCAGGGCAAACTGATCGTCATGCTCTTCAACGGCGCCATCAAACGCGCCGAGGAAGCCAAGCGCCAGTTGGAGCATGGAAGCACGGAGGCGGTACATAACAATCTCATTCGAGCACAGGATATTTTAGCCGAATTGCGGGGCGCGCTGAACATGAAGGCCGGTCCTATCGCCCGCGATCTCGATCGATTGTACGAGTATTTCCAGCACCTCCTTATCCAGTCCAATATCAACAAGTCGGTGGATGGCATTACCGAATGTGTCGAACTGATGACCGACATGCGCGACACCTGGCACGAACTCTTCGAGACGCTTGCCAAGGAGAAGTCCTCGGCCAAGGCACCCGCCATCAATCAACACGGGGCCGCCATGCTCAACCTGCAAGGTTGAATGCTCCCCCCAAAAGGTGTCTCCGCGCTTCCCCCCCGCGTTCCCGGCGAACACGGACGTTCCCACCTTGTCAACAGTGCGGCACGGCCGGAAATGATTTGCGACCAGGTCCTCTCGCCGGTGTCGCCTTTGACCCGGACGACCTGGAATACTTGGGCCAAGGCGGCAAGGGAAAGACGTCTCCATGACAAAGCAGCAACATCCCAACATCATTTTTGTGTTCAGCGATCAGCAGCGTTGGGACACGGTGGGGGCTTATGGGCAGGTGCTGGACCTGACCCCCAATCTGGATCGCATGGCGGCGGAAGGGGTGCTTTTTGAAAACGCCTACACCTGTCAACCTGTGTGTGGTCCCGCGCGGGCGGCCTTGCAGACGGGACGTTACGCCTCGGAAACCGGCTGCTTCGTGAACAACATCATGCTGCCCACGGACGCGCCCACGATAGCCAGGGCCCTTCGTGCCACGGGCTATGAAACGGGCTACATCGGCAAATGGCACCTGGCGTCGCAGCGTCCCGCCGGCGGCCCGGACGACTTCATGGCGAAGCCCGTGCCCCCCGAACGGCGCGGAGGATATGATGATTTCTGGCTCGCCGCGGACGTGCTGGAGTTCACCTCTCACGGCTATGACGGGCACATGTTCGACGGTGACGGGAACAAGCGCGTTTTCCCGGAGGGACGGTACCGGGCCGACGCGCAAACGGACTGGGCACTGGAATACCTGGAAAAGCGAAGCGGGGAGAAGCCCTTCTTTCTGTTCCTCTCCTACATCGAGCCGCATCATCAAAACGACCATGATTGCTACGAAGGGCCGCGAGGCTCGAAGGAGCGCTGGGGAAACTACCCCATTCCGGGCGACTTGGCAGGCACGGACGGCGACTGGCGGGATCATTACCCCGACTACCTGGGCTGTATTCACAGTCTCGACGAGAACCTCGGGCGCATCCGCGCCAAGTTGGCGGACCTGGGACTCGCCGGCAACACGCTTCTTTTTTACACGAGCGACCACGGCTCCCACTTCCGAACGCGCAACGAAGAATACAAGCGAAGCTGTCATGACGGCTGCACCCACATACCCATGATCGCCTGCGGTCCCGGCTTTACGGGCGGACGCCGCCTGGATGCCATGGTGAGCCTCATCGACATTCCCCCGACGATCCTCGCGGCGGGCGGCGCGCCGCCGTTGAAAAACATGCGGGGCCGTCCGCTGCAAGCGCTCCTGGCCGGCGCCCGGGACTGGCCGGAAGAGGTTTTCATGGAGATCAGCGAGTCCCAGGTGGGACGTGCCGTTCGCACGGCTCGCTGGACCTATGCCGTGTGGGCCCCGGAGGCCCATCCCCTGCGGGACGCCCGGCATGAGACCTATGTCGAAGCCTTTCTCTACGACAACCACGCCGATCCCCACCAGAAAAATAATCGCGCGCGCGATCCCGCTTTGGGAAAGGTCCGGGAAGAAATGAAGGCACGGCTCATGCGGTACCTAGCGCTGACCGGCGAAGGCGACGCAACGATTCTGCCCGCACCGTAGCCGAAGATGCGGCTATTGCGCCGTTGAAATACCCGCCGCGAGGGCGCACACGTCGTAAATGTGGGTGTTGTCCGTCAGGCGCGTTCCGGGATACCAATCCCCTTCAAAAAGCCGGAAGAGCCGGGCGGCTTCGCCCTTGGCGTAGACCATGACCGGTTCGTTGGTGTGACCCTTGCCTTGGTAAGTCACCTCGCCGCCGGGATAGCGGAAGCGGTATTCCCAGGCCTTGTCTCCCTTTTCCACGGACACCTGTTCGGGAAGATCCCCCTGGCCGAGACGCACGTCCTCCGACAGGCGCATGTAGCTGTTGGCATGATCCGCGGTGACGATCAACAGGGTGTTGTCCCAATCCACGTCGTCATCGGGTCGGTCCACGAAGGCACAGGCCACCTTCACCGCCTCGTCCAGGTCCCACATGGTGCCGATCATCTGGCGATAGTTGTTGGCATGGTTGGCCCAGTCGATGTCCCCCTGCTCAAACATGACGAAGAACCCCTTGTTTCCGTCCATTTCGGACAGATAGTCCAAGGTCCCGGTGACGATGTGATGCAGGAGCGGGTTCTCGGTCGTCGCCCGGTGTACGGCGAAGGCGCCATCCTCCGGCACCGGTGGCTCGAAGTCGCCGCCCGCACCGCCGAAAAGGCCAAAGAGTTTTTTTCCCCTTGCCTTGGCCGCGGCGAATCCCGCGTTCAGTACATCCTCGCCCTTTTCGCCGGCGCTTCGCTCCACGAAGACATAGTCCGCGTCCGGGGCGTTGGCCCTCATTTCGTTGTAGGTATTTTCCGCGATATAGCGGTAGTTATAGGATTGGGTGCCCTGGTAGTACAAGGGATGCCCCCCGCCGATGATGACATCGGCCTGGACGTCGCGCAACATGCTTTCCCCCAGGTCGACATAGGCGCCGCGCCGCGGCCCGTGCGCCGCCCAGCACGCCGGGGTGGCGTGGTTGTAGGGCACCGTGGAGGCCACCGCGAAAAGGGCGCCCTTCTCCGCGCGCATTTGTTCGCCGATGGTCACCAGGGCGCCGTCTTCCGGGTCGCCCCTGCGCCAGGCCACGTTGCCGGGATCGGTTTTTACACCCGTGGCCATGGCCGTGGCCGCCGCGGCGCTGTCCGTGGCCGGCTGCCGGGTCTGACTCGGGTTGTGCGTGTCGTCACCCCAGAAAGAGAACCAGTTCAGGTAGTACCCCGTCGCCCCGTTCCGGTCGAGGGGCCACGGCATGGTTCCGCCCAGGGAAGGATCGTATCCCACGGCCGGATCGAAATGGTCCGGGTCATAGGCATCGGCGTTCATCACCCACGCGTACTGG
>JAJRTN010000076.1 GCA_024278275.1 Candidatus Hydrogenedentota bacterium | reverse complement strand
TAGCATATGTTATATACGCTATACTTAAAAGTCAAGAAGAAAGCCCGGCAAAGCCGGGCAGATGAAAGGGGTGGCAGTCTCTTGCGGCAGAGGGTTAGCCTAAACTACACTTTGCAAACACCCTCTTAGACTCGTTTGGTGCGCAACGCCTTTTCACGTGTTTCAGGACTTCGCGTCAGGAAGTTTTCATCGGCAGGCTCCCCTGTCCACCGGATCTTTTCCGTCTCCCCCGCACCACCGGAAAGTTCCCGGGTCAGGCCCCGGCCTATCGGAGAATCGGCGAAAAATGTTACCGTTGAGACCGTGAAAATTATCATATCCATACGCGTTTGGGACGGCCTGGCGCAATGAGCCCGGATCGTGATCTTGTGGCGGCCGCGGCCGCCGGTGATACCGAAGCGTTCAAGCGCCTGATGGAACGCTACGGTCCGGCCGTGTCGGCGTTGTTGCACGGCAAAGTTGAACCCCGTGATGAGGAAGACCTGTTGCAGGAGGTCTTTCTGGCGGCCTACCAGCGGATCGGCCGGCTGCGAAACGGGAAGGCCCTGTGGCCCTGGTTGCGGCGGATTGCCAGCAACAAGGTGAGCGATCACTGGCGCAGGACCTATCGCGAACGCCGCCTTTTCCCCGGCCGGGGGGTTGATGACGCGGCGGAAAATGTGCCGGGAAAGGCGCCCACGCCCTCGGAGGCCGCCGGTCGTGCCGACGACCTGCGGCGGCTGGAGGAAGCCCTGGCCGGGTTGAAGGAAAACCTGCGCATCGTGGTCTACCTGCATTTGTGGGAGGAGGAAACGGTCGCGCATATTGCCGCCCTGCTGGGCATTCGTGAAACGGCGGTTCGCATGCGGCTGCATCGCGGGCTGCGGCGGCTGAGAGACCGGCTGACAGCCACGGGATTTCGGGAGGAATAAATGGATGCGCCGGGACAGACCCAGGCCGTGCCGTCAACGCATGACGTTCCATGTCCGCGGGGATGAGGGCTTGGTTCGGCGCGAAAAGTTGCCGGTATGATTGCACGTCGGGAAACACCCGAGATGGCGGTGTTCCACCGCGCAATAACGACCGGTGGGGTCGTAAACGGCCACCATGTTGCAGATTCCTCGACATAAACAACGAAGGAGATGGAGTACGATGACTGATTTATCCCGCCGTTCACTCCTCCAGGCCACGGCCGCTTTTTGTGGTCTGAGTTCGCTTGGCGCCGTGGCAGAAAAGGATGCCCCGGAGGCGCAACCCCTTATTGCGGCCCCGGAGGTCGAGATGAGCGGCAAAAAGTACAACCTCATTCTTATTTGCCTCGACACGGCCCGGCGTGACCGTTTTACCTTCTACGGTTATGGCCGCGACACGACGCCCTTTCTCGAAAACCTGGCCTTGTCGTCGATGGTTTACGAGCAGGCGTATGCGCCATCCAATTGGACGACCCCAACGCATGGCAGCATGTTCACCGGCTATTATCCCTCCTGGCACGGCGCCGTCTCGCACAAAAGCATGCGCCTGTTGGGCGCCATGCCCACCATCCAGGAGCTGCTGAACCGCGCGGGGTACCAGACCATCAACATCACGGGGAACAAGAACGTCGCCAACGTCAGGGTGGGCCGCGGTTTCACCGAGGAACACATACTGCTCGAACAATACCCCATGCCGGGCCTGGATAAACGGGCCGGCATCGCCTATCCCCTGGCTTCTTCGTGGCTCTCGGGGCAACGCGATCCCGCCCGCCCGTTCTTCATGTATATCAACAACCTCGAACCCCACGACCGCTACGACAGCCTGCCCGATTCCTGGCTGAATACCTGGCTCAGGGAGAAAGGCGATATCGACAAACTGCGCGAGGAATGGCAGGCACGCGGTGTTTTCAACAAGCGCAAGCGCAACACGCGCTACGTGGAACCATACACGGAACAGGACCTGGAGCGTTTCAGCGATTGCTACGACGCAAACATCGCCTACCTGGACGCCGTTCTTGAGAAATTCGTTAATTGGCTGGATTTCCACTCCGGACTGGAGATGGAGAATACCATGCTCATTGTCACTTCCGACCACGGGGAATTGCTGGGGGAGCATGGCTTTGTCACGCACCATGGCGGCATGTACCAGGAACTTTGCCATGTTCCGCTTTTGGTGCGATACCCGCGGGAAATGGAACAATCCGGGCGGGCCTCCCAGCCCGTCTCGTTGGTCGATCTGCCATCAACCATCGCCGATCTGCTGGGACTGGAATGGGAGGGAAAGGACGCGCTGCAGGGCAAGTCCTGGCTCCTTCCCCCTCAACCGGACCGACCCGTTTTCATGGAGGACGGCAGGCCTCCCTACAACAGTCCGTACCGGCCCAAGAACCTGAAATACCATTACATGCGTGCCGTGTTGCACCAGGGCAAGAAGTATGTGTGGCGCGACCAGGGAACGGAAGAGCTCTTTGATGTCGTGGAGGACCCCGCCGAGGCCCGCAATCTTATCGAAGAAAGGCCCAGGCTGGCGGTAGAACTCAGGAATCTCATGGCGGGCTACTTTGACAAGGCGCCCTATGGCCCGTCTTTTTCCCCCGACTTTGCGCCCAATGCGGAAGACCAGGAAGCCCTTGAGGCCTTGGGATACATTTGAGGGCTCGTTCGGATAAAACGTTCCTTCCCCTCCTCTCCCCATGACGTGAATACCTTATGGGCCTGTGGGGATGGTGCCTGTTTCAACTAAAAAAGGCCGTTGCGCCCTTATCGCGGAGGCTTTTCCCCGTAATGACGGTCTCATTGGGCGTGAACGGTTACCGGTACTTGCGTGAAAGCAAAGATGGAAGCCCTGCATGTTCCACCGCCCCCGGTTCGGGCGCAGGTTCAATCGTCTACGGGACGAAGCGGCATGGCCTCTACGGGACGAAGATGGGCTTCACCCGCTTGAACCTAACCCGGCATAGCCGGAATTATCTCCGCGGAAAATCGTGGTTCCAAAGTAGGGTGGGCCTTGGCCCACCATGGCCCCTCTTCCAGGGGAGGTTGCTTCGTCGTCAAGGTTTCAGTCTTGGTGGGCCAAGGCCCACCCTGATATGGACCGACCTTTTCAACACCTTATTCCAAAGCCGATTTTATTGATTGATTGATTTCTATGGAGGTGGCTTGAACGGGAGCCTGAAGAAGGCGGACGAGGACGG
>JAJRTN010000075.1 GCA_024278275.1 Candidatus Hydrogenedentota bacterium | reverse complement strand
GAAAAGTCCCGTGTCACCCTCGATCTGACGGTAGTATTCGAGCATGGAAGGAAAGAGGGGAAAGATGATACTGAAACCGACGAGGTCGATGAAGAGCGTGAAAAAAACGATTCTCAGCACCAATGACTCACGGGGGGATGAACACCTGGTGTCATCCGGGGACGGGTTGTTCATACGGGAGTCCTACCTTCCTCATGGAGCCGGCATGCGTGGTTCGCGGCGAGACGGCATCTCCCCCCTGTGAACCGAATGCGGACCGCCAAACCGCCTTGGCCTCGTTGGCGGGCTATTGTATGCCCCGGAAAGGGCTCAGCGCAACGGGTCGATGGCCGGCACGCCGGCCATTCCGCCATGATGCCGTGGAATGCCGCATTGTACCCGTGTGTTCCCTGTGATATCATTTCACCAATGGCGAGAAAAGCACCCTCCCGAGCCATGCCCGTCGTTGTCGAACACGCCGGGGGATTTCGGCTTATGCGCCGGGGTTTACGGGATTCGGATGACCGAGAGGTATATTTGCAGTGAATGGAGTTCTGAAACAGACATCCCTCTGGATTGTCATCATGATCATCCTCGTGTTGATCGTGATGAATTTCGGCGGGATGAACAACGCCATAGAGCCGCTCACCAAAACCGACTTCCAGGAACAGCTCTTGGCGGGTAATGTCGAGTCGGTGGTGGCCAAGGAAGTCAGCAATACGCAGTTGAGCATCAGCGCGAAACTGCGCAACGAAGTCAAGGGCCAGAAGACCGTCAAGTTCACGGCCTTTCTGAACGAAGATGTGTTGAAGAGCTGGGAAGATGCCGCCGCGGAGCATGACACCGTCTGGCAGGTAAAGCCGGCCAGCACGATGATGATGAGCCTTCTGCTCAACTTCGTGCCTATCCTGCTGATCTTCGGCCTCATCTGGTTCTTCATGTTCCGCCAGATGCAGGGCGGCAGCAACAAGGCCATGTCCTTTGGCAAGAGCCGCGCCCGCCTGGCGAACCAGACGGACAAAGTGGCTTCCTTCGAGGATGTGGCCGGCGTGGACGAGGCCAAGGAGGAACTCCAGGAGATCATCGAGTTTCTCAAAGACCCCAAGCGTTTCACCACGTTGGGCGGAAAGATTCCCAAAGGCGTGCTGCTTGTCGGTCCTCCGGGCTCGGGCAAGACCCTTCTCGCCCGGGCCGTGGCGGGCGAAGCCAACGTGCCCTTTTTCAGCATCAGCGGCAGTGATTTCGTGGAGATGTTCGTGGGCGTGGGCGCCAGCCGGGTGCGCGACCTTTTCCAGCAGGGCCACAAGCATGCGCCGTGCATTATTTTCATCGACGAGATCGACGCGGTGGGCCGTCAGCGTGGCGCGGGCCTGGGCGGTGGTCACGATGAAAGAGAGCAGACGCTTAACCAGTTGCTGGTGGAGATGGACGGCTTCAACACCAATGATGGTGTCATCCTCATGGCGGCCACCAACCGACCGGACGTGCTGGACCGGGCGCTGCTTCGCCCGGGCCGTTTCGACCGCCAGATCACGGTGGCCAACCCGGACATCCGCGGCCGCCAGGCCATCCTCGATATCCACGTGCGCAATCAGAAGGTCCCCTTGGCCGACGATGTGGACATGAAGCTGCTGGCCCGCGGCACGCCCGGCTTTTCCGGCGCGGACTTGGGCAACATGGTCAATGAGGCGGCCCTGCTCGCCGCCCGCCGGGGGCAGGACCAGGTGTTCATGCAGGATTTCGAGGATGCCAAGGATCGTGTTCTCATGGGGCCGGCACGGCGGAGCATGGTGCTGAGCCCGGAGGAGAAGCGGAAAACGGCCTATCACGAAGCGGGTCATACCCTGGTGGGCCGCCTGCTCCCCGCGGCCGACCCCGTGCATAAGGCAACCATTATTCCCCGCGGTCCGTCGTTGGGTCTTACCAGTTTCCTGCCCGAGGAAGACCGCCACAACGCGACCAAGCAATGGTGCCTGGCCACCATCCGTATGAGCATGGGCGGACGGGCGGCGGAGGAAATTATCTTCGACGAGTACACGAGCGGCTGCGCGGCCGACCTGACCCAGGCGACCCGCATCGCCCATTCCATGGTGTGCGAGTGGGGAATGAGCAACATCGGTCCCATCGCCTTCGGCCACAACCAGGAAGTTTTCCTGGGCCGTGATTTCACCAAGTCCCGTGATTTCAGCGATGAGACCGCGGCGGCCGTGGATCGCGAGGTCCATACCATACTCGAGGAAGCCTATAACGACGCGCGGGACCTGCTGAAGAAACACAAGAACATTCTCGTCGCGCTCGCGGAGGCGCTCTTTGAACGGTAGACCCTCGACATGCGCGAGATCGACGCCATTATCCGCGAGAACGGAGGGGAGGACCTGGTTCCGCCGCCGAAGCCGGATGCCCCCAAGGAACCCCCGTCCGACGACGGACAGGCCGAGAAAAGCACGCCGCCCGAGGAAAAGGCCGATGACGAAACATCGGACATGCCGCCCGGCGATGTGGTCCCCGGCACCGCGTGACAGGCGATGAACCCATGGCCTCCGTTGAACCGGAAAAGCCCACCCCAACGCGGATCATGGGCGTACTGAATGTCACCCCCGACTCGTTTTATGATGGCGGACAACTGGATTCTCCCGCCGCGGCGGCGGCCTGCGCGGCCCGGATGAAGGCCGAGGGGGCGGATCTGCTTGATTTAGGCGGCGAGTCCTCCCGTCCAGGCGCGGCGCCCCTGAGCGCGGCCGAGGAGCTGACCCGTGTTCTGCCGCCACTTTCCGCCCTGACCGCCGTGGGGCTTCCTATCTCGGTGGATACCTATCACGCGGAGACGGCACGCCGGGCCCTTGAGGCCGGCGCCACCATGATCAACGATATCACCGCCCTGCGGGGCGACCCGGAGATGGCCGACGTGATCGCGGAGGCGGGTTGTCCTTGCGTCCTCATGCACATGCGGGGCCACCCGGCCACCATGCAGGAGAACCCGAAGTACCGCGACGTGGTGAGTGATATCTGCGCCTTCTTCGAGGAACGGCTCAACGCTTTGACCCGGCGGGGGATCCCGGAGCGCCGGTTCTGGCTGGATCCGGGCTTTGGTTTCGGCAAGACGGTCGCGCACAACCTGGCCCTGCTCCAACGGCTCCGCGAATTCAAGCGCTTCGGCCTGCCCCTCTTGATTGGCACCTCGAACAAGTCTACCATTGGAACCGTGTTGGATTTGCCGGTGGAGGATCGCATGGAAGGCACCGCCGCCACCGTGGCCATTGCCATCTGGAACGGCGCGGATTGCGTCCGGGTGCATGACGTAAAGCGCATGGCGCGGGTCGCCAGGATGAGCGACGCCATTGTCGCGGGGAGGATAGGATAACCATGGCCGACAGACTCTTTGGAACCGACGGCATTCGCGGCGTGGCGAACATGCACCCCATGACCGCCGAAATGGCCCTCCAGGTGGGACGCGCCGCCGGCCTGCTTTTCCAGAAAGGCGACCGGCGTCACACCGTCCTCATCGGAAAGGATACGCGGCGCTCCTGCTACATGATCGAAAACGCCCTGACCGCCGGCTTCTGCTCCGTGGGGATGAACGTGTTGCTCACGGGGCCCCTGCCCACGCCGGGCGTCTCCTATATCATGCGCAGTCTGCGTTGCGACGGCGCCGTCATGATCTCCGCATCTCACAACCCCTTCGCCGACAACGGCATCAAGCTCTTCGGTCCCGACGGTTTCAAGATGGTGGACGACATGGAGGATGAGATCCAGCGTCTCATCACCACGGGCGAGGCCGACAAGCCCCGGCCCACCGCCGGAAAGATCGGCGTGGCGCGCCGTATCGACGATGCCGTGGGCCGCTATATCGAGTTCGTCAAATCCTCCTTTCCCAAGGGCATGCGGCTGGACGGACTCAAGATCGTGGTGGACTGCTCCAACGGGGCCACCTACAAGGCCGGTCCCGATGCCATTTCCGAGCTGGGCGCCGAAGTGATCCCCATTGGCGACCGCCCCGACGGACTGAACATCAACGACGGCGTCGGCTCGGTACACCCGGAGGAAATGCGCGCCACGGTCATCCGCGAACGGGCCGACCTGGGCATCGCCTTCGACGGGGACGGCGACCGCCTGGCCATGGCCGATGGAAACGGGCGGCTCCTGGACGGTAACGCGCTGCTCGCCATCATCGGGGTGGATCACTTGGAACGGGGCGCCCTGCCCAACAACACCATTGTGACGACCATCATGGCCAATGGCGGGCTGGAGAAGGCCCTCATTCCCCACGGGGGCCAGGTGCTGCACACGAAAGTGGGCGACCGCTACGTGGTCGAGGCCATGCGCGAGAAGCAACTGACCGTAGGCGGCGAGTCGTCGGGACACATCATTCTGCTGGACCACAACACCACGGGCGACGCCATTATTGCGGCCCTGCAGGTGCTGGCCATCATGATCCGCAAAGATCAGACCCTGACCGCCCTGGCCCACAGCTACCAGGAAATGCCCGAATGGCACACCAGGGTCCCCCTGAACGGGAAACCCAAGCCCACGCAGGAAGCGCTGGACGCCCTTCGGGAAGAGGCGGAAGCCGCGTTTGGAGGCGCGGGCCGGGCCGTGATACGCCCCTCCGGCACGGAACCCATCGTGCGGGTCATGGTGCAGCATGACGAACTCCGGGCCGCCCAACAATGGGCCGAAGCCCTGGCGGAAAAAGTACGGGCCCTGTGAGCAAAGGGGATCCCCTTTTAGGTAGGGCCTTGGCCCACAAGACTGAAACCTTGACGACGAAACAGTCTCCCTTGGAAGAACGGCCATGGTGAGCCAAGGCCCACCTTCACCTTGGAGCGCCCGTTGGCGCGGGACACGTGTCGCCAACGGGCATGTGGGAGTATGCCCTACCGTCCGTCATCCCCGCGAGAGAGCCTGTCGATTTAGTCGTGAGGGCTTATGCCAGGCGCCGGGCCTTCTGTCGGGTAATTTCGTACCTCATGGTTTCGCCCGCCAGGTACCGGTCCAGTTCCTCCACCATGTAACGGCCCAGGCGGTTGCACTCCCGGCCCAGGGCGCCCGCGATGTGGGGCGTGAGCATTACGTTGGGAAGCGAAAAAAGCGGGGAGCCGGCGGCCGGTGGTTCGGGGTGGGTCACGTCGAGCACGGCGGTCAGGTCGGGACGTTCCCGCAGGACGGCGATCATCTCTTTTTCCCGCACCACGGCACCCCGCGCGGTGTTGATGAAGCTGGCGCCGGGTTTCATGCGGGCCAGGTGCGCGCCGGTGATCATGCCTTCCGTTTCGGGCAGCCACGGCGTGTGGAGCGACACCACGTCGGCCCGGCGGAAGAGATCGTCCAGGCCACAAGGCTCAACCCCGAGGGCCTTGAAGTCTTCCTCCGCGGCGAAGGGGTCGAAGGCCAATACCTTCAGGTCGAAAGCGCGCAGCATTTCGCAGATGCGGCGGCCGATCATGCCCAGGGAAATGATGCCCACCGTGCGGTTGTACGCGCCCGGCACGGGCTTTTCCGCCGGGTACGCGCCCGTGTGCCTGTAGTGGTGGGCGAAATACCAGCAGCGTTTCAGGCAGAGGAGGATCTGGGCCAGGGTAAACTCCGAGACGGGTACGGCGTTCGCGCCGTAGGCGCTGGTGAGACGGATGTTCCGTTCCCAGAAGGCGTCGGTAACCATGCCGCGCACGGAGCCTGCACCATAGAACACGGCCTCCAGCTTCGGCGCGGCGTCCAGGAAGGCCGCGTCGAGGGTGGGCGCACCCCATCCGGTGAGGAGGATTTCGAGATCCGACAGCACGGCCGGGTCGCGCCGCGCGTCTTCGGGCGTAATGGGCGGCCCCGCCAGCGACACCCGCCGGGCCAGGTCCGCCTGTTCGGTTTCTCCGTAAATACGCGTGAAAGCATGGGGGTCGAGAATGTAGCGTGCTTTTTTCACCGGGTCCCCTTCCGTGGTCGTGATGGATTTGCATCATGGGGTGTGTTCTTCTATCATACCGCGCCTTGGACCCGCGATGAGAACTTCCCGGGGCTTCGCTTGCTTCACTTTCGTCTCCGACGGTGCGGAACCGCAAAGGAACATTCCCATGACCAACCGTGAACGTGTAGTGGCCGTGCTCAATTACCAGGATTACGACCGACTTCCCCTGGCGCATTTCGGCTTTTGGAATGAGACGCTCCAGAAGTGGGCGAATGAGGGGCACATTGACCAGGAGGACGCGAAGGGCTGGGGCGACGGCAACCCGGCGGATGTGCGTATCACGCGAAAGCTGGGCTTCGACCTCAACTACTATTCCGCTTTTCACCCCGCCACCTTCCTGGCCCCGCCTTTCAAGCGCAAGGTGATGAAGGAAAACCCCGACGGTTCGAAGGAAGTGCTGAACGCCCATGGCGTGATTGAGCTGGAAAAGCCCGGCGCCGGCTCCATCCCTGCCGAGATCGAACATCTTTTCAAGGACCGCGCCTCGTGGGAAGAGCAGTTCAAGCCGCGCTTGCAGTTCTCCGAGGAGCGCGTCACGAAGGAGAAGGTGCTGGTCAACGAGGAGATGATCCCCTGGGACGAGGGCGGCCGGGAATTCCTCGAAAAGGACGAACGGGACTACCATTACGGCCTGCATTGCGGCAGTCTCATGGGCACCATTCGCAACATGGTGGGCATGGAGAACCTCGTTTACCTCTATGCCATGGATGAATCGCTCTACACCGAAGTGATCGACACGGTGGCCGATCTGTGCTACCAGGTGGTCAAGGCCACCCTCGAACAGTGCGACCACTTCGACTTCGCCCATTTCTGGGAGGACATCTGCTTCAAGAACGGGCCGCTGGTCCATCCCATGATCTTCGCCTAGAAGGTGGGCCACCACTACCGGCGCATCGCCGATCTCTGCGACAGCCACGGCATCAGGATCGTGTCCCTCGACTGCGACGGCTGCATTGACCAGTTGCTTCCCGTGTGGCTTGAGCATGGCGTCAACACCATGTTCCCCATCGAAGTGGGCACCTGGAACGCCAGCATCGGGCCGTGGCGCGAGCAGTATGGCCGGGAACTGCGCGGCGTGGGCGGCATGAACAAGACTCTCTTTGCCCACGATTTCGCCGCCATCGACGCGGAGGTCGAACGGCTCAAGCCGCTCGTGGAACTCGGTGGCTACATCCCCTGCCCCGACCACCGCATCGCCCCCGACGCCAAGTGGGACAATGTGCGGTATTACTGCGATAAAATGCGCGAGACCTTCGGCGGATAGGGGTTGTTCATACTTTTGGGCCGTCCATGGATTTCAACCCGGTGGAGGCGGAAAGCATGATGCTCCCGGCATCGGATCGCGACGTGTTGCGTACACTGGCGCGGCGCGTGGCGGAAGTGGCGGCACGCCCCGTCATGGCGGCGCGGCGCGAAGCCTGGACGGACCACAACGACCTTATGCCGAGGCGGCCCATGGTCCTCGTTTTCCCCGAGGGCGCCTGGCGGGAACTGCTCCCCGAGGACCGGCTGGTTTGCGAGGATCCCGCGGCGCGGGACGCGGAGTACCAGCTTCGTATTCGCCTCTACACGGCGGATCACTTCGACGACGATACGGTGATCGAGAACACCTGGGTGGTACCGAAGGCTATTACGGTCTCGGGCTGGGGCCTCGAACCGCGATGGACCGACAGTCCCGGCGCCACGGGCGCGGGCACCTACGCGCCCGTACTCAACACGGCGGCCGATATCGACAAGATCAAGATACCCACGGTGACCCATGACGCCGGGGCGTCGCAGGCGCGCCTCGCGTGGGCCGAGGAACTCTTCGGCGATATTCTCGATGTGCGGTTAAGCGGTATTCAACATGTTTCCTTTCACCCCACCGCCCAGTACTGCCGGTTGCGCGGCCTGGAAGAGGCCATGCTCGACATGTGCGCCGACCCGGCCCTGGTCCATGCGGGAATGGCGTGCCTCGCCGCGGGGCACCACGCCATCATCGACGCCTACGAACGGCAGAACCTGCTCGATCTGAACAACGACAACACCTACCACGCCTCGGGCGGTAACGGTTTCACGCGGCAATTGCCCCCGCCGGACCACGACCCCGCGCACGTTTGTCCCCGCGATATGTGGGCCTCGGCGGAGTCGCAGGAATACGCGCAGGTATCGCCCGAAATGCACGCCGAGTTTGCCCTGCGTTACGAGGTTCCCCTTCTCGAACGCTTCGGCCTGAACGGCTACGGCTGTTGCGAGGACCTGACCGCCAAGCTCCCCGACGTGATGAAGATCCCCCGGCTGCGGCGCGTGTCCATCTCCCCCTGGGCCGACGTGCCCCGATGCGCCGAGCAACTCGGGCGCCGCTGCATCCTTTCCTGGAAGCCCCATCCCGGCCACCTCGTGGGCGGCTTCGACGCGGATCATGTGCGCGCCTATTTGCGCGAGGCTGTCGGTGCCGCCCAGGCCCACGGCTGCGTCTTCGAGATGATCCTCAAGGATACCCACACCTGCGAGCATCATCCCGAGCGCTTCGACCAATGGACGCGCATCGCCCGGGAAGTGGTGGAAAAGACCGTTACGGACCACGCGAAGAGTCAGGGTTCGACTGGCTGAGGCGAGATAAGTGCAGGCCACCGCGAGGCGGGATGATGCCTCGGCCGTGAAGGCTCCCGCTTCTACTGTCGCTTACCCGAGCTTCGCCAGCTCCCGGATGGGGACACGCCGCTTTTCCTCGATGGACGTGTAGGCCGCGATGCCCATGAGGGAGGAAATAATTCCGGCCCGGGAGTCCGCCCGTTGAGCCAGCGGATCCGGGGCGGCGGGATTGAAGATGTGATTTTTCAAGGTCGGGTCGGCCCCGCTGTGGCTCCCTTCCTTTTCCGCGGGGTAGATCATGACCGGTTCTTTCCAATTACGCGCGAGGCGGATCTCGTCCAGGTGCGCCACGTCCCAGCCCTGGTTCGCCGTGTAATGGCGCAGTTCGATGCGGCCCCGGCTGCCCGTAATGGTGATCCGCTGGCCTTCGTAGGGAGAATCCGCCGTGAGGGTGTGGGTCAATTGAACGCCGTTTTCGTACCGTATGATAACCGTGCTGTTGTCGTAGGTATCCAGGTCGGGGCGGTAGAGACAGGCATCGCGGATGTAACCGTCCTCGTCTTCACAGTTAACGTAGAGGTCCATGTAGTATTTATTGGTTGTTATATCCCAATAGAACTCGCATTCGCCGCGATGGGGACAACCCCGGCACCTGGTGTGTCGGAAAGGGCCGTTCGCCCCGTATTTTTTCAGGTCGCCGTAAGCGATGACTTCCTCGGGATCGGCGCCCACGAGCCAATTCACCAGGTCGAAATGGTGGCTGGCCTTGGTTACCAGGAGCGATCCGTTGAACTTCCGGTATCCGTGCCAGCGTCGGTAATAGGACGCCCCATGATGGAGGTCCAGGAACTCCTGGTAATCGACGGCATAGATCTCACCGATTTCGCCGGCCATGATGAGCTTCTTCAGTTCCGCCGAGGAGGGATAATACCGAAGGTTGAACGTGACGGTTACCTTGCGCCCGAAACGTTTTTCCGCGTCATACATGGCCTGGCACTGGTCCGCGGTCGTGCCATAGGCTTTTTCGCAGATCACGTCGAAGCCCAGTTCCATGGCACGGACAACATATTGCGCATGGGCCGCGTCGATGGTGGTCACGATGACCCGGTCCGGCCGCGTCGTCCGCAGCATTTCATCGAAATCGCTGAAGGTGGGAATGGTGTTCCCCTGCGCCGCCCCGATAACCCCGGCCGCGAAGGCGGCCCGCTTGGGGTTGATGTCGCACAGCCCCACCATTTCAACCTGGTCCCCGTGGGAACGGACCAATCCATCGCCCCACATGCCGATGCCACGAGCGCCCGTGCCGACCATGGCAAGCCGCTCTTTTCGCCCGGCACGGGGGCCGGTCTCGGCGGCGCCACCAGCAAGCGTTGACGCGCCGGCCACGACCAGGGGCGCGGATGTTTTCTGCAGAAATTGACGGCGTGTGATGGGCATGACCTCTCTCCCGGGCTGGTACACCACGGAAAAACATCATATCCTGTACCAGCCGGGACGTCCAACAGACAGCAATGCCCGGGAGGCATCTCTCCGTGAACGGTTACAGGCCCTTTTTACGTGTCATATCATGGCGTCTCGTGATATTCCCCCGTTGCTTTCTCATGGCGCGGACCTTCCGTTCATGGCGCGGGGATGGCGCGACGGCGTACCGGCCGCGAACCTTGCGTTCCCGGGAAGGTCCGCGGGACGAAGTTCCTGGTAGAGAATGCCGGCCTGGTGTCTCCTCAGTTTCTTGAACTGTCCGTCAGGCCCCGCAATGAAGGTGGCCCAGCATGAATGCCGCGCCGATGAATTGTTGGCGAAGATCCACATTCCGTACTCCCGCGCCTTGGCCCGTGCTTCCGGAACGATGTACGTGTCGTTCGGGATGGGGCCGTTGAATCGCGCGTTATAGTAAGCGTGAAAGAGCACCCGCACGCCTTTTTGCTGGTAGTCCTGGTAGAGCGGCGGGTTACCCGAGTCCGCGCAGATCAGCAATCCGCATTTGAAGCCTTTCAGCGTGAACGTGACCGAACGGCTCCCGGGGGAATAGACCTTGAGGTCGCCTGGGGTGCAGGTGCGTTTGTCGTAGCGGTTCCGGATTGTCCCCCCGTCGGAAATGAGATACAGGCAATTCAAAGGCTTGTTGGATTGGTCCAGATAATGAGTCGATCCCAGGATGACCCATATCCCGAGTTCCCGGGACAGCCCCATGATCTCGCGGGTCCGGTCGCGGAGCCGTTCCCAATCGTAGCCTCGAAAGGAAGGCACATCGAAAACGTCCACCCCGTATTCGGGGCAGGATCCGGCGTAGCCCGAGAGCGCCGTCTCGGGGAAGTGAACGATGTTGGCCCCTTTCGCGGCGGCTTGGCGCATATAACCTTGGACGTACTCCGCGTTTCGATCCATGTCGCCCGAGATGGGAAACTGGCAAGTCGCGATGTTCAGGGTTTCAGGTCTCATTCGAAAGCATCCCATGAAGTTGGCTTTCTATGTCCGGCCATGCGCCCGGTTCTTCCTGTTTTTGTCCCACCACATTATGCCGAAAAGTGCGCCGGGGATGAAGATCAGGGCCTGGGGCACGAGGAAAAGCCGCGATTCCGGGGCGTGAGCGAGGCAGAAATGTACGGGAAACCAGATGGGGACCACGGCCCAGAAGAAGCGCCGCAGGGTGACGTGCCAACCGCGCCAGGAGGCCAGCGCCATCAGCGGGATCAGCCCCAGGGTGCTGAAAAGGAAAATCCAGGTCCGCGGCCAGGTGAGGTTGAAAATCAGCAGGGGGAGGATGGGGCTCTTGCCCGCCGTGGGCACGATGTAGGGCTTCACGCCGAAAACCCATCGAAGTCCCCCCACGATGATGAGCCACTGCAAGAGGCACACGCCCGCGATGACCAGGGTCTCGCGGGACACGTGCAACCGGGGCTTCCATCGAAGCTGGGAGAAGAGCAACATGAAGGGAATGCACCCGCTGGTTTCGCGGTTGAGCGGCGCGATGATCATGAGCGGAATGAGCCAGCGGTGACGACCGCTCAGAATGATTAGGCCCGCCGCCAGGAACACGCTCATGTCGGTGTAGGTGTTGAACGTGAGGTCGCCGTCGTAGAGGGCGTGGCACATACCCCAGGCCAGCAGGGAGATCCCGAAGATTCCCTCCATGAGGGAAAGGCCGAGACGGCGGTAGAAGGTCACGGCCAGGGTGAAGGCCAGAGTGTTTTGCACCAGCCGGATAAGCACGAAGGCCGCCCCGATGGGACGGGGAAGGTGGATTGCCTGGAAAGCGCGCACCGTGCTGTAGACAATGCCATCGGTGAAGAGCCGGTACTGCCAGGGCGTGCCGCTTTTATTCGCCATGACCCGGCAGGTCCGCTCCCACTGCACCCGCTCGAACCACGACAGTCCCATGAAGTGAATCTGGTAGTGGACCGTGAAGAGGGCCAGCGCGAAGGCGCAGGCCAGCACCAGCATGAACTGGGTCCGCGGCGTGGGGGGGGAAGACCTCATGCTTCCACCTCCCGGGGGGACGCGGCCAGGGCGCGCCAGTGCTGCACGGCGATCAACACGCCGGGGAGAAAGACCATTACGAGGGGGACCAGCACCAGGCGTGTCTCCGCCATGGCGCCAAAACAGAAATGCAGCGGAAACCACACCGGTACGATGGCCCAGAAGAAGGCCTTGAGCGTCCTCGGCCAGGCGCGCCACGCAATGAGCGCCAGCACGGGCATGAGGCCCAGGGTGCCCGCCAGGTTCGTCCACGTGTCCGGCCACGCCAGGTTATGGAACAACAACGCCACCCCCGGATGCGCGCCCGATGGGTGGACCGCCCAGCCGCGGGCGCCGAAGTATTGCCGCAGGCCGAAGAAGATCCCCCAGTACAGTCCCATGGCAAAGGTGCTCGTCCGCACGATGGGCCGTGACAGCTTGAGCGAAGGCTGAAGGCGGACGGTACTCGAAAAAAGCATGACCGGGATGAACACACTGGTTTCCCGGTTCATCGCGGCCAACACGGTGATGACCGGAATCCAAACGGGACGGCCGTGCAGGATCGCCAGCCCCGCCAGCAGGTAGAAGAGGATCTCCGAATAGGTGTTAATGGCGAGATCGCTGTCTTGGTTCGCGTGCGTCATGGCCCAGGCCAGCGCGGAGATCCCCAGCAAACCCAGGTAGAACGAAATCCCCAGTCGCCGAAAAAACAGCAGGGCCAGCAGAAAGATGAGTATGTTCTGCCCCACCCGAATGGCCACGAACACCGTTCCCACGGGCCGTTGTCGTAGGAAATCCAAGGGCCCAAGCGTCGTGCCCGGGGGCAGATTGCCCGCCCACGCCTTCGCCAGGTTGCACAGCTTTGCCACCGCCGTGTCGGAAAGGGGACGATACTGTCCCGGACTGTCCGCGTTGCCCGCCACCACGTTATCAAGGCGCTGGCGGTAGTGTTCCTCATGCCAACCCAGGCCCAGGGTTTTGACCTGGCTGAACACGCTCATAAGGCTGAGCAGCGTGACGCACGCAAGACATGCCACGCCCACCGCGACGCGGCGAGACGGGGGGGGGCTATGCTCAATCGTTGTGTCCATGTGGGGCATCATCTTATCATGCCCGAAGAGGCGAAGGCCGCCACAATATGCGGGTGCCACCGCACGGCGGTCTTCCGCTGTTGAACGGGGTTCGGAGGGGATGCCGCCCCATGCGCTCAACGTTGTTGTCAACCGGGAGTTGAAACCGTGCCCATTTTTGGCGTCACCCCCCGCAAGGAAGCGGAACTGCGCGCCCGCATGGCGGCCTGCGGGCTTCGCGAGGAAGACCTGGATGAATCCTTCATCCGGGGCGGCGGTCCCGGTGGCCAGAAGGTAAATCGGAGCGCCACCTGTGTATACCTGCGTCACCGGCCCTCGGGGCTGGAAGTGAAGACGCACCAAACCCGTTCACAGGGGCTGAACCGCTTTCATGCCCGCCGTCGGTTGTGCGAACTCCTGGAGGCCAGGAAACTGGGGAAAGATAGTCCCGAGGCTAGGCGGCATGAGAAAATCAGGAAGCAGAAACAACGCCGCAAACGCCGCAGTGGTCAGGCGGCGAAAAAATAGGTCTTACAGGTCCCATCCGTCCCGGCCCCCACCGCTCCCACGGCGGACCGTGGGAGCGGCAAAGGGATGCCTATGCCAATTCCGGTACCTCGAAGCCCGGCGCATAATCGCGTTTGATGTAGGCGTCCGCCTCGGGGTCATTCTTGAAGCGCATGGTTGACGGATCGAATTCCAGCGAGCGTCCCACGCGATAGGAGGCATTTGCCAGGTGGCAATGGGCGCAGGAGATATTGGCGTCCTCCATGCTGCCAAACACGGCCTCGGGCTGGTGGGCCTTCACCGCGTTGAGGAAGTTCTGCCAATTCCCTGCCGACTCGGGTTTCGGGTACTTGCGATCATCAATCTCGATGGGCTTGTCCCTCGTGTCGAAGAAGCCCTTGCCCTGTACATAGTAGCCGCCTTCTCCGTAGAAGAGGTTGCCCACCCGCACCCCGGCCTCGTCATTGGTGAAGCGGTTGCGCACCTCGAAAACCAGCATCGTGCCGTCCGCGTAGGTAAAGGTGGCCACGTTCGTGTTGGGCGTTTCGGCCTGGTCCCTGTAGGTATAGCGGCCGCCGGCACTGTAAACCTTGACCGGAATGCCCTTGTTCATGCCCCACGCCCCGATGTCCATCTGGTGTACGCCCTGGTTGCCGATCTCGCCGTTCCCGTAGTGCCAGAACCAGTGCCACGTGTAGGGATGGTAGAGACGGTTATAGGGTTTTTCCGTGGCCGGCCCTTGCCACAGACGCCAGTGCAGGCCCTTGGGCGGTGTTTCATCTTCGGCAAAACCGATGGACCCGCGGTTGCCATTCTTGTAGCCCAGGCAACGCGCCGTGTGCAACGGACCGATGATTTCGCCCGATTGCAGCAACGGAATGTCCCGCAACCACGTGCGGTCCGACCGGCTCTGGGTGCCATGCTGGACCACCCGGCCATACTTCCTGGCCGCCGCCACGATCTGCGGGCCTTCCCAAAGCTCGTGCGTGGCCGGTTTCTCCACGTACACGTCCTTCCCCGCCTGGCACGCCCAGATGGTGGCCAGCGTGTGCCAATTGTTCGGCGTGGCAATGGTCAGGACATCCACGTTCGGATCAGCCAGGGCATCGCGTACATCCGTGTAGGCCTTGGGTTTCTTGCCGGCAAGCTGCTCCACCTGCCCGACGCGCGGTTCAAGAATCCGCTCGTCCGCGTCACAGAGGGCCACGACCTCCGCGTCCGGGCTTCCCTGGAAACCATGGATGTGAGAATTGCCCCGTCCGTTCAGGCCCATGACGCAAACACCGATTTTGTCATTTGCCCCGAAGACCTTGCCTTTGCTCATGGTACCCGCCGCGATAACCGCCGCGGCCGAACTGCCCAGGAATGCTCTGCGTGAGATGCTCATGGTATGGTGCCTTTCCAACAGGTTTTCCGATGACCGGGACATCGGGTACATAAATAGGGTTTCACCCATTCTGGTACTTTGCAACGGAAAATGCAAGGCGCCGCCCCAGGCTTTCGGGCTTCGCCCTGCCAACTTGAAATTAAAACGGTAAAATCACACCAACCCCTTTTCCAATGAGTTAAAAAGTACGCTCTAGTCGGATGAACCCGAAAAAGGTGGCCTTCGCCCGGTCCCGGTCCCGTGACCGTGCGTAACCTTTGCCGTGGGGCGGTGGGCCGTGGTTCATCCTTCCCGTTCCGGGGCCTCCCTTCCCTTTCTTAGCCTGTGCCCTTCCTCGCCCGTGGGCCGTTCCCTGGCCCGTTTCGGGGCTTCGCCCTGCGCTACATGTGCGCTACGGGACCTTCACCAAGTAACACGCGCCAAGGACCGTATCTTATAAGTCCTTGGCGCGTAGTGTTTTAGATGGTGGGCCGTACAGGGATCGAACCTGTGACCTTGGGATTAAGAGTCCCCTGCTCTACCAGCTGAGCTAACGGCCCCAAAAAAGAAATGGAGCGGGAGACGGGATTTGAACCCGCGACGTCAACCTTGGCAAGGTTGCACTCTACCACTGAGTTACTCCCGCTCAACGGACGGGTATTTTATCAAAGAGAAATCCAACGTGTCAAACGCCCGCCCCCCGCCTGCGGGGGCCGGGCCTGCGTCAATTTTGGGGGGTTTCATGCGATGCGTTGCTCCCAGTATTCCTCGAATTGTCCGGGTTGAATGACGCAACGCGGTGCGGTGATGCGGCCTGGCCTGGATTCGAAAGTTTGAATTCGTTCGGGCAGGTCCATATAATGTAAAAAACGGTTACTGCAAACTTCTTGTGACAGTTTCGCCGTGTCTTGGCGAAACTACGTGACCCAACAACCATCTACCGGAATCTACAACTCTATCCATTCGCCGCACCGGGCGGTATTCATTAGGTTTTTTTCCAACTCAACGGAGGCAAAGATGCTTGAATTCAAGAAAGGCGTTGACATCCTGTCGGCTGTTGGTGGCGTAGACACCATCGCCGCTGCGAAGAGCCTGTTTCAGGAGAAACTCGACGGCGAAAACCTTGACAAGCTCTCCAAGATCACTCATGAAGAGGCGCTGCTCAAGGTAGCCAACGCCATCGCCATGTGCCAACCCGAAAAGGTGATGATACTGACGGGGTCGGAGGAAGACAAGGCTTTCGTTCGTAAATACAGCATTGAAAAGGGTGAAGAAGCCCCCCTGGCGATGGAAGGTCACACGATTCACTTTGATCTTCCCGAAGATCAGGGGCGGATGGTCAAGCAGACCTTTTACATCGTCAACGAGGATGAAAAGCTTTCTTCCATGGCCAAGCGCGAGCCTCGCGCCGAATCGCACGCCTATATCGCGAAAAAGATGACGGGGATCATGGCGGGCAAGATCATGTTCGTCGGCTTCTATTCACGCGGTCCCGTGGGCGCGGAAGCCTCCATTCCGGCCATTGAGATCTCCAGTTCCACCTACGTGCTGCATTCCGCCGAGTTGTTGTATCGCAACTGCTATGCGGATTTCGACGCGGAGGTTGCCCGCCGCGGCGAGTTCTTCACCAACGTCCATTCGGAAGGCACGAATACGTCGGCCGATATCCCCGACGCCCGCATTTACATGGACCGTTCGTGGAAGACCACCTACTCCTTCCTTTGCACCTACGCGGGCAACACGCTCCTCATGAAAAAGGGCAACCACCGTTTCGCCTCCGACTCGGCCATCTACACCCGCAACGGGCGAGAGCTCTCCGAACACATGTTCATCACGGGCCTCACCGGTCCGGGCGGCCGTAAGACCTACTTCGCGGGTGCGGCGCCCTCGGGCTGCGGCAAAACCACGACGGCCATGGTCGGCACGGATTTCGTCGGCGACGACCTGGCGCAGATGTGGATCGCGGCGGACGGCACGTTGCGTGCCGTGAACCCCGAGCACGGTATCTTCGGCATTGTCCAGGATGTGAATGAAGAAGGTGATCCCTTCCTCATGAAATGCCTGCGTCAACCGGGCACGGAGGTCATCTTTTCCAACGTTCTTGTCGACGAGCAGGGGATGCCCCATTGGGTGGGCGACGGCGACGAGGTGCCTGCCAGGGGTAGGAACTTCCAGGGCGAGTGGACCCCCGACATGACAGATGTCCCCATGTCCCATCCCAATTCGCGTTGCACCCTGCTGGCGGAAGCCATCGGCAATCACAACAAAGCCATGAACGCCGATCCTGCGGGCGCCAAGATCGAGGTGGTCACCTATTCCGGCCGCGACGCGGACACCATGCCCCCCATTTGGGTGGCCAGGTCCATGAACGAAGGGATTGCTATCGGCGCATCCATCGTATCGAAAGCAACCGCGACGGAAGTAGGCGCCACCGGCGTCAACCGGCAGCCCTGGGCCAATGCCCCCTTCATCGCGGGTGGGCTGGGCGACTACCTGGACGCCCAGATCAAGTTCTTCAATAACGACGACCTTTCCGACAAACCGGTCATGGCAGGTATCAACTATTTCCTGACCCACGAGAGCCGGGGCGGTAATGGTAAGGGACTTCTTGGCGAAAAAAAAGACGTGCATGTGTGGCTCGGATGGCTCGAACGTTATGCCCACGGCGATGTGGAAGGCATTGAGACACCCATCGGGCTCATCCCCAGGTACGAGGATCTGAAGAAGCTCTTCAGCGAAGCAATCGACAAGGAATACAGCGAAGATTTGTACACCATGCAGTTCTCCCTGTACGTGGACAACATCATTGCCCGCCTTGACCTGCAAACGGAAGCCTGGAAAAAAGAAGAGAACGTCTCCCAGGTTCTTTTCGACATTTATGGCGGGCAGAAAGCCGCCCTGGAGGCCCTTAAGGCCGAGAAGGGCGCCATCGTCAAGCCCCAGGATCTGTAGTTCAACACACGAAGAACCGGTTTGCGGATTACATGCCGCCCACGGCGCGGGGGACTTCTCCCCCGCGCCGTGGCCATTCGGGAGCCCCCCCCCCGGAAAAACCGGGTCACAGGACGTTCATCCCGTAACAAACGCCGGCCCTTTCTCCGCGCTGTTCCCTTCACGGTCTGTTGGGTATTGACATGGGCCTCGGTTCGGCAGCCTCGGTTCGGATATTTGCCTGTCCGCCGCCCGCTGGACTACAATGCGCGGTCCATTGAGTTACCATTGAGAGGCATTGTATGCAGTACCGGAAGCTGGGAAAGAGCGGGTTGGAAGTTTCCGCCCTTTCCTTCGGGGCCTGGCAGATAGGCGACCCGGAATACTGGGGGGCCGATCCCGCCGCGGATGCCGACGCGGCCGTGGGCGCCGCACTGGACTCGGGCATCAATCTTTTTGACACGGCCGAGTCTTATGGCAATGGCGAAGCGGAGCGTGTCTTGGGCAAGGCACTGGGCGGTCGGCGCAAGGACGTGCTGATCGCGTCCAAGTTCTCGGTTTCCCATGCGGCCCCTGATCAACTGCGCGCCGCCTGCGAAGCCAGTCTGAAACGCCTCGGCACCGACTACATCGATCTCTACCAGGTCCACTGGCCCGTCCGGGACGTCCCCCTCGCGGAGGTGCATGGGATGCTGTCCCAATTGTGCCAGGAGGGAAAGATCCGGGAGATCGGCCTCTCGAACCATGGCGTGGAGGATATGACCGCGTGGTTGAAAAGCGGTGTGGCCGTGAGCAACCAATTGGGCTACAACATCCTTTTCCGGGCCATTGAGTATGACGTGGCCGCGGCCTGCCGGGCCAATGGCCTGGGCATCCTGGTCTACATGCCCCTTTTGCAGGGACTGTTGAGCGGGCGGTGGGAATGGATTGCCGACATTCCGCTCATGCGCCGGCGCACGCGCCACTTTTCGAGCATGCGCGCGGAAACACGCCACCATGAACCGGGCGTGGAAACCGAAGCCATCGCCCTGGTGCGGCAACTGAAGAAAGGCGCCGAGGGGCTTGGCATTCCCATGGCCCGCATATGCCTGGCGTGGGTGCTCGCCCAGCCCGGTGTGACCTCGGTCATCATCGGCGCCCGCAACCCCGACCAGCTCAGGGAGAACATTCTCGCGGTCGATTTGCACATCGCGCCCGGGGTGATGGCCAAGCTCAATGAAATGTCCTACCCACTCAAACGTATGTTGGGCAGCAACGCCGACTTGTGGCAGAGCGGACAGGACAGCCGCATCCGCTGACATGGTTTCCCGGGGCGGTCACCCGGATCATGCTACAATGCCCCTTTCCACCGCCATGTTGAACCGGGAGCGGGCCCTCGGCCGCCCCGCCGAGAAGGAAAAACATCCTTGACCCAGCATCGAAAAGTCGTGGTTATCGGTTTGGACGGCGCGGCCTGGGGTATCCTCCGCCCCCGCATGGAAAAAGGCACGCTGCCCAACCTGAAGCGCCTGGTGGAACAGGGCGCCCACGGGGACCTCACATCGATCATTCCGCCCGAAACACCCGCGGCCTGGCCGTCCTTCATGACCGGCAAGAACCCGGGGAAACACGGGATTTTCGACTTTCTCGTTTACGACCCCGAGGGCAAACGCGAACGGCCCGTGAACTCCACCCTCTGCCACGGCAAGACGCTCTGGCAGTATCTCAGCGACGCGGGCAAGAAGTGCCTGGTCCTCAACGTGCCCACCACCTATCCCGTGGCACCCATCAACGGCGCCATGGTGAGCGGTTTCCTCACCCCCGCCGACGCACAGGACTTCGCCCATCCCAGGGAACTGGTGGCGGACCTGGAGGCGGAATACGGCAAGTACCCCCTGTTTTTCGAGACCAAGGGCTTTGTCTGCGCCCATTCCGAGCGCAACGCCAACATGTTCCTGGATGAGCTCGAATCCATGGATCGCACGAAGTTCGAAGTGTGCGAGAAACTTTTCGACCGCTACGACCCGGATTTCACCATGCTTCACATCTGGGGCACGGACCGGTTACAGCACGAGCTGTGGCACTGGATGGATGAGGAACACCCGAAATACGATCCCGCCATGGCCCGCAAGTTCGGTCCGCGCATCGAGGCCTATTACACCATGTGCGATACCTACATTGGTCGCCTCATGGAAAAGGCCGGCGACGACGCGGTGGTCTTCGTGGTGAGCGACCACGGTTCGGGGCCGACCCACTATTTCCTCGACCTGAACAGTTGGCTGCTGCGCGAGGGCTTCATCACGCTTAAGAAAACCCTCCGGGTCCGTTTCAAGAAGCTCCTGTGGGACCTGGGCTTCACCCCGCAGAACGCCACGCGCCTGCTCTATCCCTTCCTCCGCTTTGGCGCCCTCTTCAAGGCCAACCCGCCCGAGGCCACCCTGCGCAAGTCGTCGGGCACCATCGACATTCCCGGCATGCTCAGTCTGAACACCGACGTTGACTGGCGCCGCACCCAGGCCTATGCGCCCTTCGGTTGGAGCGGCATCTTCATCAACACGGAAGGCGTGCGGCCCAAGGGCTCCGTCAAGCCCGAAGATTACGACGCCGTGCGCGACGCCATTCTCGACAGCTACGCAAAGCTTATAAACCCCTACACGGGTAAGCCCGTGGGCGGGCCCATTCACACCAAAAAAGACACCTACGACGGTCCCTTCACGCCCTACGGTCCCGACCTCATGCCCCTGCCCCTGCCGCAGCACCACATGCCCGTCTGTTTCTTCGGTTTCCAATCCAGGCAGCCCGTCTATCCCAACAACACCCTCTATGGCAATCATCTCATGGAAGGCATCCTGGCGGCCCGGGGGCCCGGCATCCGGCCCGGTGTGGTGGCGGGCGCGCGGCTTATCGACATGGCACCCACCCTGCTCTACCTGATGGGCCATCCCGTGCCGGACGACATGGATGGCCGCGTGCTTGAAGAGTTGATCAACCCGGATGAACTCGCCACCCGCCCCGTCGAAACCCTCCACAACGACGGGGCGGATGATACCCCCGCCGGCTTGACGAAAAAGGAAGAGGAGGATCTTCGAAAACGCCTGGCGGGATTGGGGTATTTGTAGGCCCACAATCGCCGGGATTGCTTTGGGTGCCACGGGCGGCTTGTCCGCCGGGGAAAGACCGTTCCGCGCTCGTTTCCCATGCGCGCCGCAGGGGCGCCGCATGGGAATACCCGGCTCAACGCCCCCAGCGCGCCCGTTCTGCCTGTTCGCCGAGCCATTGGCACTGTATGGCGAGACGCTCCATCCACTGGGCGGTCGTAAGGCCCGCCACGGTTCCCTTCTGTTGAAAGGACTGGTAGCACACGGTGGTAACGTGTTTGACGCCCACGGCGTAGTAAAGTGCCGTGTGTTCGGCGGGGGAGAGGGTGCGGGTAAGTTGGTAGTGGTCGAGCACCAGGTCCGTACGGGTCCGCATCTTATCGGCATGTACCGACGTGCGGATGCAGAGGTTCGACAGGGCATAGGCCAGGTCTTCCAGGTAACAGCCGGCACCCGCGAACTCCAGGTCGAGAATGGCCACGATCACGTCGCCCTGGAAAAGCAGGTTTCCTCCATGCCAATCACCATGGATGAGGCCCGTTTCGAAGGTGTTTCGGTGGGTGATGGACAGGGCCTCCGCGGCCTCATGAAGAAACAGGGCAATCCGGTTGCAATCATCCTCAACTTCCGGCGCGTTGTGTTCTTCCCGCGCCCGCGCGAAGAAACGCTCGAAGGAGGAGCGCGGCACCTCGCTGAAGCGCCACATGCGCGTATCCCGCGGCGGCGCGGGGAGATCGCGGCAGACCTTGTGGAAGCGGGCCAGGGCCTTCGCGGAGGCCGTGAGGGAGGCCGTGTTGACCCGCATGGGACGGCCCTCGACGAAGCGCTGCAATTCCAGCGCCCATTCTCCCACGACCACGACGCCCTTCCCCTCCTGCGTGCGCTGGATATGAGCCACCGGCAGGCCGTGCTTCTCCAGGTGTTCGGCCAGCCGGTGCTGGAAGGCCAGGGCGTCGAGGGTCGCCGGGTCGGCGTGATAGGTCTTGGCCAGGAATTTCCCGGCATCGGTATCGACGGTCATCTTACGGTGACGGCGCTGGTGCGCGCCTTCAAAGGGCCGGGGAAGCTGCACCTCGCCCAGGTCATAATGGGCGCGGATGATCTCCGCCACCTTTGACAAACCCCGCAGTTCCGATGCCACGTTCTTCCCACCCTTTCCGTGCCTTGCGGGCACGTTGCTTCGCCGCTTCCCCAAGCCGCATAGTGTAACCGACGGCTGCCGGATGCGCCAATTCCTGGGCCATCTCTTCGAGATGATGACCTGTACTACTAAAATCCAGGATCGTTAACTTTGTTTGCCTTTTTATAGGGGGATGGGCCTAAGTCATTGTGTAGTAGTATATTGACTGAGATGGCAAAGAAGGATATCTTGACAGAGCCAAAGGCTCTTCTTTTATGTGGCACAGCCGCCCTCGGCTGTGGAACCCGCAGGGTTCCATCTCCGCACCCTTACGGGTATTTGCTTTCTCCGAGCAACAGACCTTGAATGCGCCTAAAAGTTCGATCCCAATTGGGGCCTGTCGGCCCCACAGCCCCCGGTTCGGGCCGAGTACGGCCCACAGAGGGCGGCTGTGCCACATTAATCTCTTTTACCCGTGAAGTTCTGTACAAAGGGTCATGAATACGTGTTTGCCTCTCCCAACCGTCATTCCCGCGAACGCGGGAATCCACGGGAAAGGTCCAGGGGTTGCTCCGTATCATGCCCCCCCCGCGTTCGCGGGGGTGACGATAACGTGGAAGCGGCTTCCAGCCGCTTTGAAGAGGCTGGAAGCCTCTTCTACGTTGCTTCGGAACCACGGTTCTCCGTGGAGACGATTCCTGGTTCCGACCAAGCCGGGTTTGGAATAAGAAGTTCTCCATCGACTCCTGCCGGTCTCTCCTTTCAAGAACGGTATCGGACTCCCTGAATGGTTACCGACGTGCGTCTGAACAACACGCCCCGCCCTTCCTCCGCCACCACCGCAAGCCACGGCGCCTGGCGTAAGGCCTCCACCGTGTCGGGGGCCACGGCCCAGGTGGCGGGGCAGAGAACATAATCCACGCACCAGGTCTCGGCGATGGCCTTTCGCTGCGCGTTCGACGTGTCCGGCGCGAAGAAAGCATCCACCGCGACGCGCACGTTCAGGTAGGGCACGGTGGTGAGGTTGAAGGTGCCGATGCCGAAGACCACGGGATTGCCGTGCTTCCGCACCACCACGTCCCCCATGGGCGCGGGGGCCAGCACCGTGCCGTCGCCCAGGGCATCGATCAGCCGTTCGTCGGATTGGGATACGACCTCGGCGTGTACCTTGGCGAAAGGCCCTTTCCCGTCGCGCCGGCCCACGGGTCCCTGGAAAGCAAAGGTCGCCACCAGGACGCCGGTGACGCCAAACGTCAGCAACACGCCCCACGCGGACTTCGCCAACCGCGACGACATGTGCGCCAGGCCCATGGCCGCGAAGAGGCACAGGGGCAGCCAGGTTAACACCTGCAATCGCTGCGGTCCCAGGGCGAGGAAGCGCCCGCCGCCGAAACCCGAAAGGCTCAGCGCGATAAAACCCACCAGCCACAGCCGCACCCAGGTGAGCCCGTCACGGCCGGAACCCCCTTCAGGGCTTGCACCGAAACGAATCCGCCAGGCTCGCAAGAAACGGGGACAGTCCCGTCTTCGCTCGTACCTCGCTTCGCTTGGTACAGTCCCCAATTCTTGCTCAGCATCTCCTGTTGGTCCGGTTTTCGCACACCACACCGCAACGCCCAAACCCAACAGCGCCCCCACGAGGGCTATGTCGGAAATGGCGGCGGCTACCGATCCGTCGCGGCCCGTGAGGAGGCCGCCGTAGTAACCCTGGTACAGCACGTAGCCCACGGCATAGGCGGCCAGGTAGCCCACGCCCGCGAGGAGCAGCGCCCGTGCAACCGCCGGGGCATCACGCAGACCGCGCCATACCGGCCTCGCGGAAAGCAGAAGATGCAACCCCGCCGCGGTCACGAAGGGCGAGAACCACATGGCCATGTTGCCCACGATCCGGTGATTTTCCACCACCGCCGGGTTGGTGCCCATGAGCGACCACGCCAGCG
>JAJRTN010000074.1 GCA_024278275.1 Candidatus Hydrogenedentota bacterium | reverse complement strand
TTTCGCATTAAGTATAGCATATGTTATATACGCTATACTTAAAAGTCAAGAAGAAAGCCCGGCAAAGCCGGGCAGATGAAAGGGGTGGCAGTCTCTTGCGGCAGAGGGTTAGCCTAAACTACACTTTGCAAACACCCTCTATGAAGTGCGGTGAAGTAACCTGAACCCAGATTCACCGTCCCGCCTCCCAGCTTCATCCCATAATCGGCGGTCAATTCAGCACTAGTCGAGATGGAAGTACCTTCGACTTGGCAGACGCGACCGCCAATAGTAGTGTCGTCCAAAGCATACAGTAGGGCAAAAGACGAACTTGAGAGTGGGAACACTACCCGTTGGGAACCGCCTGAACCATGCAGAAGCGAGGGGGCACCAAGAGTGACCGAATCATCATCAACATCAACGATGATTCCCATGCCTACGTTTGCTTCCTGTGAGTCTCGGTAGACTAGAGCGAACCGGGTCGAAGAGAGTGGAACAATGTGGTTTGAAATCACGGAGTGGTCTATGTATTGCGTCGGGGGTGAGGATTTTCCCCGATGGATCTCTCCGCCGGAGCGCATCGCCACTTTACCGGCAAGAATTTGCTCCCCCTGAGCGACCTTGAACTCGGCTGTCAGGCGAGATGAGGGCGAAAGGGAGTCAACGTATTCCACAGTTGCCAAGCTGGTGGCGTCCAAGCCATCCACCGTGTCCGCGTCCAACCCGCTGCCCGCCCCGTGTGGGATTCGATCAAGCGAGAAGACGCCGGATGTTATCTGATCGGCTCCCAGCCGAAGGTTGGCGTGCGCGTTTGGGTTGCTATTGTGTGCTTCTATGTCCGCATCAATCTCATCGGACTCTTCCAGCGCCGAAACGTCCAGACCTGTAACCTGATCCGCCGTGGTGGCGTGTGTGGCCTCCTCGGCTTTCAGTGTGTACAGCGCATAGGGCACACTTGAAATCGCCTGGTCGGGCTCCAGCCTTTGGATATTCCCACCTGTGTCTCCCACCCATATTCGGAGAGCAATGGCATCTTCTTCAAAAACGCTCGTGGGGAGTTGCACCATGTTCGGCATCTGAACATCGCCAAGCTGGACATTGTAGAGTCCGGCGTTCACGGAAAGGACGACGGGGGAATCTGGTGGAGCGCTTTGGCCCAACCGAGAACCGTCGTTGGTCCACAGGTTGAGTCCGGTATCGCTGTTTATGAGGGCGAAGCGGAACGGGATATCCCCCGTAACCGGTTCGCCATCCACCTGCAAGACTCCCTGCTGATTGATGAGTACCGGTATCGCAGCAGACGCGGAAATACAGAAAACCACACCGAGAAAAACACTGAAAGCCGTTCGCATGTTGCACCCCTCAAATATGTGGCCTATTCAGGCTACCCTCCAACGCTATGAATATGATATGTGTCAAGCTGCCTGTCGTCAAGTCCACGAATTCCACAAAGATGTCCAGGGAGACACTACCCCGCGTCGGGCAGGACGGTGCGGGATTCGATGTGGCCGGCCAGGTCCTTCGGAAGCCACCAGGTCTTCTTGAGCTTGCGGGGGCCGAAAACCTTTTCCGCCTGGTCGCGGTAGTGGGGGGATTCGGGACGGTCGCTCTCGCCGATGGGCAGGTACATCCAGCTCTGGATCGGCTTGGTCAGCACCACGAGCTGCGTCGAGGTTTGGCCTTTGCGGCCCCAGCGGGTGTGGTCGTCGCGTTCCGCTTCCCATCCCATGTTGCGCAGGGTCGTGAGGGCGTCGTCGCCGCCGCCCACGGGCCACGACTGGTCGCCCCGGCCCACGCGGAACTTGTCGCCGTAGACCGCGTCCAATGAACCAAAGTCCGCCTTGAGTTTCGCCAGGGCGCTGACGAAACTGCGGAGCGCGCCCGACAATTGCTCGTCGCTCAGGGTGGGCATGGGTTCCGCCTTCCCCAGGGCCCGCAGCCGGTTGCCGTCAATGGCGCCTTCGACCTCTTCCATGGTGTCGCTTCCGTAATCCGCCACCAGTTGTTCCCGCCAGTAGAAGTACTTCAGCGCCCCCGTCGAATCGCGCCGCACCTCCAGGTCCCAGGCGAGAATGTCCTTGATGCCGGCGGTGTAGTCGGCGTTGTCGGCAAGGTATTCGCCGAGCTTCGCGTCGGCGTCGCGAAGCACGCCCACCCATCGTTCCACGCCGAAGGGATGGACATCGACGGCGTAGGCCAGGGCCTCCTCGATGGTCACGGAGTCGTCCTGGCTGAGCAGTTGCACGGCCCGCGCGCCGCGCGGGTTCAGGTAGCCGCCCTTGACGTTGTAGAGGTAGTCCGGGTATTTATCGGGCGTCAGCGGGCTGTCCACCATCATGCCGTCGGGCGGGATATTGCAGTTCTGCATGTAGCCCTGTGGCGGATTTAGGATTTGCACGTGATCCGACGCGGGATGAAAACCCTGCCACGCCGTGGCCGAGGTGGAGCCGTCCACCGGGCGGGTCCAGTCGTAGCCCTTGGGACGGCGCGGCACGCGGCCCGTCCGCTGGTAGTAAATGTTGCCGGCCGTATCGGCCACCATCACGTTCTGCGGGAAGAATTGGAGCGTGTCCATGGCCACCATGGCGTCCCGGTAGTCCTTGGCGAAGTTCAACAGGTACCACGCTTCGTTCACCTCGACCGCGTCGGCGTAGGCCATGGCCGCGGCGTAGGCCTTGCCGCCCCGCAGGGCGACAATCGGCCCCAGGTGCGAATGGTACAGGGTCAGCTCCTGTGTTCCCGCGCCCTTCACCTGCACGGTCACCTTGCGCACCGCCAGGTCGCGCCATTCGCCGTCGTACTGGTACTGGAGCGGATTGTCCGGGTTCAGGGTCAGGATATAGATATCCGCCGTGTCCGGTCCGCCCGTGGTCATGGCCCAGGCGATATTGGCGTTGTGCCCGAGGCCCACGTAGGGGAAGCCCGCCAGCGTGACCCCGCTGCCGTTCAGGCCGCCGGCGTGAATGCGGAACTCCCAGAAGCGCGACGGCCCCCACCAGGAGAGGTGGGGATCGATGTAGAGGATGGCCGCGCCCACGGCGCTGCGCTTGGGAGAGACGGACCACTGGTTCGAGCCACGTTGGGTTTTCTCGATGCCCGGCTCGATGCCCCCGCGCGACAGCTCATCGAAGGCGTCGTCGATGGACCAGGAATAGAGGAAGAGCCGCCCGAAGGCGACGATCATGAACTCATCCACCTTGCGGTCACCCCACCATTCGGGTACGTCTTCCGGGTGCGCCGCGTACCAGTCATTGACGCCCCGCGCGAAGGCCTGGACGTGGCCCCGCACCTCGGGCCGGATTCGGTCCGACAGGGCCTTCGCCGTGCCGTAGAGGTCCCAAAGCTGGGCCACCGTGTCGGCCTGGAGGCCGGCCGGTCCCTCAAAGCGCGCGCTTTCCCCCAGGGCGCGCGCGAGGTTTTTCAACAGCGCCTCGGGTCGATCCTGCGCCTGGGCCCAGCCCATGGCATAAAGCCCGCCCTCCACCGTGTCCGAATAGATGTGGGCCACGCCCCACGTATCGCGGTAGACCACCGTTTTCCCGGCGTCCTGCCCCGTGCCCGGCAGGGCTTCCGCTCCGGCCAACAAGGTCAACGCCACCCAAACACCCGTGAAGATCCCAAGTCGTCGTCCCATCCTCGTATCTCCTCTTTGCTTCGCGTTTGCGGAAACCGCCCCGGCGTCAGGCACGGAACGCTGTTATTTTGACAGCCATGCCACGGGTTGTCCAGTGGACGGAATTAATCCGGGACCGCGTCACCGGCACCCATGATGCCGCGTTTGCCCGATGCCCGATTGGGACGACCTCGGGGATGGCACGGTAAGGTTCTCCAGTTTCGTAACGGTCTCAAAGAAAAGGACCGCCCTGTTGGACGGTCCCTGGATTGGAACATGATGCATCGGCCTGCGGCCGGAAAAGTGTTGCGTCAGCTACTCGGTCTCAAGAACTGCACGCGCCATGGCCTTGGCCAATCGGCGGCGGCGGCGTTCACTCGGCTTTTCAAAGTGCTTCACTTCTTTCAGCCGTTGCATGAGACCTTCCTTGTTACACTTCTTCTTGAATCTGCGCAGGGCCTTCTCGAACGGCTCGTCACTCTTCACGCGAACTTTCGTCACGGACTTTCAACCTCCCCTCATAAAGGATTTTTTGCGCGTATACCGCGTGCCCGGGCCACGCCGTGGCCCGAAATCTGAGGGTACAGGATAGCAAACAGCATCGTGGCGTGTCAATTTTCCCTTCGGGTGCCGGGCCACGAATCGGCACCCGTGCCGTTCTGTACAAAAGGGTACCAACACAAATACGTGCCTGCCCCCTCCCTGCCGTCATTCCCGCGAAGGCGGGGGAGGGGCAGTTGGCCATGGCATAGGCGGCGGCAGCGATTGGGGGTTCCGGCTACGTCGGGGGAATCCCACGAAATATCGCTCAAAACGCAGGTTTGACATTGCCCCATGCCATGGTGTACAGTATGCGCAACTTGTGGAGGGAGCCCGGGTTCAAGGGGGTCCAAGGGTGGTTTCGGGGACACTCGGGTGAGGATGTAACAAATCGCCCGTTACGATGTATAGTCCTTTAAACGCGCCACCGTGGCGCGTAGCAGATGAGCAAACTGAAGACACAATTTGAGGAGAAAGAAACATGTTGGATCTGGCTAACATTCTTGACGGGATTATCCAGTCGATCATCGACGCCATCGTCAGCGCTATTACTGGCCTTATCGATGGTATCATTGCCGACCTGCTTGGCGGGCTTGGTCTTTCGTAGATCAATTGCAACCGTTTTTGGGAGCGCCACCGGGCCCTTCGGGGTTCGGTGGCGTTTCGTTGCCTGACGGGGGGAGGGGATATCAGGGGTAGAGGCGCTGGTGGCGCCATCCTTCCCCGGCACGGGTGTACAGCAGACGGTCGTGCAGGCGATAGTCCTGCTTGAGCCAGAACTCGATTTCCCGTGGTATTAGCCGAAAACCGGACCAGAATTCAGGCCGCGGCACTTCACCCAGGGCATAGCGCGCGGTGA
>JAJRTN010000073.1 GCA_024278275.1 Candidatus Hydrogenedentota bacterium | reverse complement strand
CGTTTACACGGAAGCCGGTACGTTCTCGGTCACGTTGACCGTAACGACTTCCGTTGATTCCGACACGACCTTGCAAGATATTACCGTTGTTGTGGGCGGGGGCGAAGGCGAGGGTGAAGGCGAAGGCGAGGGCGAGGGTGAAGGCGAGGGTGAAGGCGAGGGTGAAGGCGAGGGCGAAGGTGAAGGCGAGGGCGAGGGCGAAGGCGAGGGTGAAGGTGAAGGCGAGGGCGAGGGTGAGGGAATTACCACGGAAGTTAAGACAGCGTGCATGCTCTCTTTCGGCGTGGGAAACGCCGTGGGGGAACTGGGCACGGAAACGGTCAACGAGGTGGCCGAGGCGATCTGGGGGGCCAGCGAGATGAATAACGGGAATCTTACCCTGTCAGGCACGCTGACCCAGACGGCCCGGGACACGGACAACTGGACGTATTCAGCGGCGCCGTCGGACCGGCTTGTGGTGGTTTTCTATGAGCAAACACCGATTGAGATCACTTTCAACGCGATAACCGGGAACTTCCAGTCCACCGCCGAGGAGTTTACCTACAATCACGACATGGACATCCATGTTTTCGTCGAAGGCCTGGTGGATGCCCGCCTTCAAAGCAGCAAGCAGTACACGAAATCGTGGAACGCGGCATGGACACGGCGAATCACGGGCACCATGGTCGTGGCCGGTGGCGAAACCATGACCCTGGATATCACCCACCAGGGGCGGGAAATAGACAGTTATATCGAACCGCCCTTTGCCCATTACGAATATGAGGAAACCTACACCGGAACCGCCAGCACCCCATCCGCTTCCTACACCATCGACGAGTACGCATGGTCCTCCATCACGCACAACAGCGACCAGGCCATCCATGCCCGGGACGATTCGCGTCAATCGAACAGTTCCGTTACGGTGGACGGTGCAACCTACCAGTTCGTCAACGCTTCCGTCACCTGGCACAGCGCTTCGTCCCTGAATGACCCCGGGGGTTTCAATATGGTCATCGAACCCGAACACTGGAGCGTGGGCGGGACAATGCTCCGGAACGGAGCACTCTTCGGGACCGTCCAATATGATCGCCCCCTGGTAGCCGACTCGCACGGCCCCGAGCTTGTACTGCATACCACGACCGGGGAGGACCTTTTTCTGCATACACTCATCGTCTATCCATAAGTGTTCACGTCACCGCCCCGCCAGGCGCCGCATGGCGGACTGCCGCCTTCCAGCTTTCCCCGGCGCGCCGCGTCAACCTTGCTTCACGGGCTGGACGGGTGGCAGAATCGCCGCTGGCGGGAGATCCCGAACGGGGGGTGATGAAACGACGTAAGCGTTCACGCCTTTCATGGGCCGTCATTGCGAGGGCGCCTGGGCGACCGTGGCAATCTGGATACACCCCGAGACGCTCTCTTGCACCAGGTTGCCGCGTTACTCCGCTTTCGCAATGGAGTACGTTCCATGCAAGGGTTCGTGCCTCGCACTGACGGATGATGAGGGCCGTGAACGGCCACGGAATGACCAGGCACGGCTCGGGTTCCCCACAACACGAGGAGACGGAATGACAGGGACCGATTCATTCATGCAGGCGGTGCGTTCGCGCGATGCGCGGATCGGTGTCGTGGGGCTTGGTTACGTGGGACTGCCGCTTGCGTTCTCCTTTGTCGATGCGGGATTCACGGTGCTCGGCGTGGATATCGACCAGGCGAAAGTAGACACGCTCGCCCAAGGCAAAACCTACATCAAGCATCTGCCCGATACGATGGTGGCACGGGCCAGGGGGACGGGACGCTTTCAGGTCACCACCGACTTCTCATGTCTTGCCGGGATGGACGCCATCCTGTTGTGTGTCCCCACGCCCCTGACCACCCACCGCGAACCGGACATGTCGTTCGTGGTCTCCACGGCCGAGGCGATAGGCCCCTGCCTGAAGGCCGGACAATTGGTGGTGCTGGAATCGACCACCTATCCGGGCACCTCGGACGAGCTGCTCGCGCCACTGCTGGAACGGTCAAGCGGCCTGGCGTCCGGTGTCGACTTTTTTGTCGCCTATTCTCCCGAACGCGAGGATCCGGGTAACCGGACCTACTCCACCACCAAGATCCCCAAGGTGGTCGGCGGCTGTGGTGAAGAGGCGTTGAACCGTGCGGCATGTCTCTACGAGCAGATTGTTCCACGGGTGGTGCCCGTTTCAACCGCCCGGACCGCGGAAGCGGTGAAGTTGACGGAGAACATCTTCCGCTGCGTGAACATCGCCCTGGTGAACGAACTCAAGATGGTCTATGCCGAAATGGGCATCGACATCTGGGAAGTGATCGACGCGGCCAAGACCAAGCCCTTCGGTTTCATGCCCTTCTACCCCGGCCCCGGCCTGGGCGGCCACTGCATCCCCATCGACCCTTTCTACCTGACCTGGAAAGCGCGGGAGTATGGCTGTGCCACGCGCTTTATCGAACTGGCCGGCGAGGTCAACGTGGGGATGCCCGATTACGTGATTCGACGCCTCATGCACGCCCTGAACGACCGGAAAAAAGCCCTGAACGGCAGCCGCGTACTTGTCCTGGGCCTGTCATACAAGAAAGACGTGGACGACATACGCGAGAGTCCGTCGCTGGTGCTGCTCGAAGAACTGATGGCGCGCGGGGCCGAGGTGGATTACCACGACCCCTTCGTGCCCCGTATTAAAGTGACGCGGAAACACGGCCGGCTCGCCGGCATGGAGAGTGTCGAACTGACCGCCACGGGGTTGGCCGGATACGACGCGGTGCTGATTGCCACCGACCACGGCAACGTGGATTACACGTTCGTGGTTCAACATGCAACGCTGGTCGTGGACACCCGAAACGCCACGAAAGGCGTGACGGTCAACAGGGAGCGTGTCGTTCAGGCCTGATACCGCCCGTTGCATCCTCGGCGGCGTGTCTTTACAATGAGGGCATGCGAAACTTCGCGCTGAATTACCCCGAATAACCAAGGACGTGACACACCATGAGCGAAACGGACCCCGTGCCCGGCCGCCAGTATGTTCTCATCGTACCGGTGCGCGACGAGGAACGTTTCCTTGAAGCCAGCCTGGCGTGTTTTGCCGGGCAGACCATACGGCCCGCCGAAATCGTCGTGGTGAACGACGGCTCCACGGATCGTACGGGTGAGATTGCCGAGGAATACGCCCGGCGGCACCCGTGGATCCAAGTGGTGCACCGCGAAGACCGGGGCGACCGCAAGCTGGGCGGCGGCGTCATCGAAACCTTCTACGCGGGCTACGACGCCCTCAACTTTCGTGACTTCGATTATATCTGCAAAATAGACGGCGACGTGACCTTTGACGAAGGATACTTTGAAGCGCTCATGACCAGGTTTGAGCGGGACGACAAGCTCGGCGGGGCCAGCGGTAAAACGTGGAATCCCGATGGAGACCGGCTTATCGAAGAGCGTCTCGCCGATGAGATGGTCGCGGGCCAGGTCAATTTCTGGCGCCGCCGGTGTTGGGACGACATCGGCGGATACGTGCGCGAAGTGATGTGGGACGGCATTGTTTTTCATCGCGCCCGCATGTGCGGATGGAAAACAAAAAGTTTTCGGGACCCCGCGCTGCAAATCATTCACCACCGCCTGATGGGCTCCTCGCACCGAAGCATCTATCACGGCCGCCTCCGCTGGGGCCGTGGGCAATGGTTCATGGGAACCCACCCGCTGTATATTCTCGCCAGCGGCGTTTTCCGGATGCGCGAACGGCCCTACATCATTGGCGGGGCACTCATCGTAACCGGCTATTTCACGGCCTGGCTGAAGGGCGTGCCGCGCTACGACGACACCGCGTTTCGGAAAGAGCTCCGCCGCTGGCAGTTGCGAAGGCTCCGATTGGGTTTTCTGGCCCCAGGTTCATAGTAAGATACAGTTCGGTACCTGGTGACCCGTGGTCCATGTCGGGTCTTTGGTTAAAAAGGCCGCACTCTGTTTCGGAGAAGGCCCATTGCAGGGAGATTGTCCGTGACCGGCGCCTCTGGATCCTCGACATCCGATGACAGCAAGCCCCCCTTCGTGGTGGCGGTCGTCCTGACGTGGAACGACCACGAGATGGCACAAACCTGTATCGCCTCGCTCTACGAGAATGACTACCCCAACATGAAGGTGGTGGTTGTCGACAACGGGTCCAGGTTCGACACCATCACCCCGCTGAAGACGGCCTTTCCCAAGCTGACCGTGGTGGCGCTGGATAAGAACTACGGTTTCACCGGCGGTTGCAACCGGGGCCTGGAAAAGGCCCTGGAAATGGGCGCCGACTACGCGTTTCTCCTGAACAACGACACCATCGTCGACAAGCGTGCCGTGACCGAACTGGTGAAAGCCATGGAGGAGGATCAGCAAATCGGGCTTGCCAGCGCCATTATCCTGGACATGGGCGAGCCGAAACGGGTCCAATCCTACGTAGGCTTTGTGTCACCGGACCGGGCCTATCTGAGGCGGCCGGACGAGGGCAACCTGCTCTCGGAAGCGTACCAGGTGGTCAAGGACACGGAGTTTGCCTCGGCTTGCGCCATCATGTTCCGCTGTTCCCTCATGGAAGAACTTGGACTGTTCGACGAAATCCTGTTCACCAACTGGGAGGACTACGATATTTGCCTGCGATACCGCCAGGCGGGCTACCGCATCGTCATCGTGGGCACGGCGGAAGTTCAGCACCGGCGGCACCAGACCACGGGTTCCACCTCGCCCTTCATTGTCTACTACGCCACGCGGAACCGGCTCATCTGCCTCTTTCGTCATGGAAGGTTTTTCAGGATTTTCCTCAACAGCCCCTTTATCCTGCGGTCCTTTCTCTGGCGGGTGCGGGCTTACGGATTGGGCAACATGGCATGTCATCGCGCCTTCCTCAATGCCTGGATCGATTTCGCCCTGGGCATCCGGGGCGAGGGACGCGCCCCTTCCAGCCGGGACGACAAGCAGACGGGGAAGAAGAAATGATGCGGCGGGGCAAGCATCGGAATAGTCGTCGGCCATGAGAAGAGAACCTGATTTCATAATCATCGGCGCTATGAAATGCGCCACCAGCACCCTGAGCGCCCAGCTTGAGGCGCAACCGGGCATCTTCTGCACGACGCCGAAAGAGCCGAACTTCTTCAGTGACGACGAAATCCATGCCCGTGGCCTGGAGTGGTACTTCAACCTTTTCTCCGGGGCGAAACCCCACGACCTCTGCGGCGAGGCCAGCACACACTACACCAAGCTCCCCACCCACCCCAGGGCACTCGAACGGATGCGCGCAGTCTTGCCCCACCCCAAACTCATCTATGTCATGCGCCATCCCGTGGACCGGCTCATAAGCCACTTCATGCACGAATGGCGCGAAGGACGCATGGACGGAGATATCAACGATGTCGTGCAAAAGCACGAGGAACTGATCGCCTACGGCCGTTACGCCATGCAACTGGAACCCTACCTGCAAGCCTACGGCCCCGGGAACCTGCTTCCCGTGTTTACCTGCCGCCTGCGGCACGCCCCGCAACAGGAGTTGGAACGGGTATGCCGCTTCATCGGTTACACAGGCAATCCCCGTTGGTCCAACGATACGGGCGACCAGAACACCGCGACGGAGCAAATGCGCAAGAGCCCCTTGCGCGACGCCATTGTCTACGCGCCCGGCATCAACTTTATCCGGAAAAGGCTCGTCCCCAAGGAAACGCGGGAATGGGTCAAACAGTTCTGGCGCATGCGCAAGAGGCCGCAGCTTACGGACGAGACAAGAGCAAGACTGGAGAAGGTGTTTGATGAGGACCTGGAACGATTGGCAAACTGGCTCGGAATTTCCGCACTCACGTGCGCGCACGTCGATACGGTTTTGCGTGAACGGGAAAACCCCCAGTGGCGAATAGATCCGTCCCTGTAAAACAAGCCTCCGGGACCCGGGCAATCGGATGAGAAACGGCGTGTTTCATCGACCCTGGCACGTTGACGACG
>JAJRTN010000072.1 GCA_024278275.1 Candidatus Hydrogenedentota bacterium | reverse complement strand
GTTTATATCAGCACCAGCTTCTCGTCATCATTATTACTCGAATAAAATACCGCCATAATTAAGTATACTAATCCCTCTTGGGTGCCCTTGGGATTGCCACCCTTGCTAAAATGAAAGAAAATTAAACCCCTCCAAAAAATCTCTGCGAACGCGGGGATCCATGATACGGGGCAAGCCCTTGCCTTTTCCCGTGACGGGGCGGGAGCATGAACCCCTTTTCGTGACCATTCGTGCGGAACGTCATTGGCAAGAGGTTAACGGCCTCAACGCAACAAGGTATGGATGGCGCACCATGAAAAGTTTCGTTTTTTATAAGGCCTTCTTGAGAGTAAGGCACTAAAGAACCGGCCTGTCCGGGCCGTGTGTTCAGCGTTCCGCAACGGGCGTTTCCGGTGATTGGTCAGGCCCGGGTCAGATCTCCTCTTCGTCTTCGCTTTCGTACCAAACCGTGATGACGACCACGGGCTCGTCATTCTGGCCGTGATGCCGCTCCTGGCCGCATGACTGCCGCACCATCACAGGCTGTACTTTTTTTCGCGCCATCCACTCGTTGATGTGCTCGTCCATCTGGTGCAGGCCTTCAATGTTTGACTTGCCGATAAATGTTTGCACACGCATTATTCCCCTCCTTGTCTGGCCCGAAAGCCAACCCATCAAGTACCGCTTCGGCTCATTTAATCCCGCGGCATCACAAACGCCTCCGGGAACAGAATACCTGCTTCATGGGATTCGATGAATACTACTTCTCATTGAGCGCCGTCAGCAGCGCCCGGCGCATAACCCCGGCCGGGGCCGCCTGATTAGTCCATCGCTCGAACTGTAACTCGGCTTGATTCACCAGCATCTCCAGTCCTGGAATGGTCAGGCATCCCGCCGCCTCCGCTTCCCGGATAAACCGTGTTTTTAGAGGCCGGTACACCATGTCGAAAGCCACCTGGTCCGGTCGGAACAAATGGCCGGGCACGACCGTTTGATCCACGGCCTCGGGATACATGCCCAAAGGTGTGCCATTGATCACCACCTCGTGGGAGGCCATGGCCTCTTCCAAATCCCGGCCCATATCCCCCCACGATACCGGGGTTTCCGTGTTCCCGGAAAGGTCGCGGCCCAGTTTTTCCACCCGCGACGGCGTCCGGCCCAAAAGCGTTACGGTGGCCGCTTTCGCCGTGGTCGCCATGGCGAAGGCCACGGCCCGAACCGCGCCGCCCGCGCCCAGAAAAAGCACGCGCTTGCCCTTCAGCGAAACGCCCGCTTCCGCGAAGGCCCGAAGCGTGCCCGTGCCGTCGGTGATGGTGCCCGCGAGCCGTCCCTCTTCGTGGGTGATCGTGTTGACGCATCCCACGTGTCGGGCCAGCGGATCGATCTCGTCGAGGTGGGGCATGACGGCCACTTTGTGGGGAATGGTGACGCTCATGCCACGAAACCCGGGGAGGGCGCGCATACCGGCAAGGCACGCGCCCACGTCCTCCACTTCAAAGGCCAGGTAGACATAATTAAGCCCCGCCGCATCGAAAGCGGCGTTGTGCATGGCCGGCGAAAGGGAATGTCCCACGGGATTACCTATGACGGCACATAGCCTCGTGGCCGTGTCGATTCTCGGCATCCTTTCCCCTTCTTTCCGCAAAAAGCCGTTTTTTCACCATGCCGCGGCACGGGATGAGTGTAGCGTTTCCCTACTCCGAACGCAATACGCGCCACCCCGATGTTTCCCCATCGGGTAGCGCATGGGGCTTCCCGGCCGTAGGGACAGGTTCTTTCCCTGCGTCAACCTCGTTGTGGGGCGCGGGACCGCGCGCGATGATGCGAAGCGCCTGTTCCGAAGTGCGTGTTTCGCGGATGCCGAAGCGGAAGGCCGCCAACAGCCCGGTGCCCTTGAAGCGCATGTCCAGGCCGACCGTGGTCTTGAGCCGTTTCGGCGGGAGCGTTGGATCCACGGGGAAAAGCCCTTCCATCTCGATGGAGAAAAAGGACGAGGTGAGCTTTGCCATGCGCGGCAACGCTACCTCGACGTTTTCCACCTTCATCGTGCCGCTTACCTGGAGACAGGGAACGTCATCCTCCAGGGTGACGCCCACCAGGCGGGACAACCCCGTCACGTCCCGTGCCTCGACGGTCATCTTTTCTTGCGACAAGGCGGCCGCGGCCATTTCGGCGTTGACGGGCCATGTGCCCCCCACGGGCTGGGGGGTCTCGCTGCCGAAATAGGCCTGATCGCCCGGTCCGTCATCGTCCTTGTACTGAATCACCAGCTTTAGCAGCTCTTCCAGCGCGCCCTTCAGTGGCGTTCCACCCCGTGTGTAGATGGTCTTGCCTTCCTTGACGGTGATCAGCAGGATGTCTCCGGCGACAATGCCCGAAACCGGGTTGCCGTCAACTTTGCCCTCGAAATGCTTCACGGTAAATCGGGACCGTTCTACCTGCCCCGTTGCGCGGACCGCCAGCACTTCCAGGGTGCCCGAGAGAATGAGCGATTGGGTTTCCACCTTGGGCGTTTTCCTGCCCGGTAAATCGCTGCTTCGTCTGCTGCTTCCCGTGGCGTCCAGGAAGAGGCGATCACCCACCCGGTAGGTCCTGGACAAGACGATATCGTAGACCGGCACCGGATGAGCTCCCGGCACGGCCAATCCTCCCAAGGCAATCAGCATGGTGGATATCAACATCTATCGGTTCCTCTCAGCCCGGCGGCCACGTCATGGGCCGCCCGCCCAGAATGTGCAGGTGGATATGAAAGACCGTCTGGCCCGCGCCTTCGTTGCAGTTGATGACATATCGGAACCCCGGATCCACGAGTCCTTCTTCCCGCGCAATCGCGTTGGCACGTAATAACAGACGGCCCAACAGGGCCGCGTCTTCATTTTCCGCGTCCGAAATCCGGGCAATGTGTTTTCGTGGAATGACTAGGATATGGGTCGGCGCCACCGGGTTGATGTCCCGGAAGGCAAAAAAGGCCTCGTCTTCATACACCTTGGTCGAGGGGATCTCCCCCGCCGCAATTTTGCAGAACAGACAATTTTCCGCCATGATGGGTCTCCTTATTGAGGCATTTTCAAAACAGGGACGCTCTTTTCATGCTTTACGTGGGCCGCCCTCGGTCCCTCTATTCCGTGTGCTGCGGCCAGGAGAGCCGGGCAACATGCAGGATCACGTGGCTGTCTCCCTGGTGGTTCCATTATTGCAGACGGCCTTTATTGCATTGTTCGCTTCCAGGTTTCCAGGGCACCGCCGATTTCTTTTGCGCCCTCCAGGTGATAGGCCGTCTCGTTCCGTGGCAGGGCGTGGAGGATGCGTGGGGTCAAAGGTACCGGTGTGGTCAGCGTGACCAGTTCCGCGCCGTTGGGGGCAAAGGCGGCGAAACTTGGGGTGACCACCTGGCCTTCCGCGCCATGGGCGGCGTTCTGGACGGTGAGGATTTCGCGGCCGTTCTCCGTGTCCCAGAGCTTGAAAGTGCCGTCCTGGCTGGCGGTCACGAGGCGGGCGCCGTCGGGGCTGAAAGCCAGGGCGTTGATGTTGCTGGCGTGACCGGCCATCTCCAGCCGCTTCTCCCGCGTTTTCCCGTCCCACAGGATCACCGTGCTGTCCGTGCTGCCCGTGGCCAGCAGCGCGCCGTCCGCGCTGAAGGCAAAACAGGAGACCTGTCGCCGGTGGCCCATCATCGGTTCTTCCGGGACGCCCTTCGTCACGTTCCACACGTAGATCTTGCCCCGGTCTTCCGCGCCGTCGCGCTGCCAGGCGCCCACGAAGAGCAGGCGGCCGTCGGGGTTGAAGGCCGGCACCGCCTCCTGGATGGTACGGACCTCGAAACGCCCCGTCTCCGCGCCCGTGGCGGTATCACGCAGAACGATCATCCGCCCGTTGCCGTCCCCTTCGGCGCGACCCACCGTGGCCAGCGTGACGCCATCGGGACTCACGGCATGGGCCAGAACGCCCTCGGCCTTCAGCCCGGGGGTTCCGCTTCGGGCCTCGAAGAGCCGGAGTTCTTCGCCCTCCACCAGGGCGAGTTGCGCGCCGGCGAAACCGATGCGCACATCGCCATCCGGGGCGTCCAGGTTTTGCAGCCGCGCGCCGGAATCGGTGTCCCACACCACGGCGCGGCGCTTTTTCGACGGGAGAATGGCGATGGCCGCCAGGAGCTTGCCGTCGTGGTTGAAGGCCAGGTTTGCGAGACGTCCGGGCGAATCGGCCAGGTCCCGGACGCGCCGTCCCGTGTGGGCGTCCCAGATGGCCGCTTCGCCGCCCAGTGTTCCCGCCAGCAGGCCGCGTCCGGCATGATACTCCAGGGTCTCCACGGGCGCATACTCGACTTCCGCCGTCAGGTCCCATACCCTGGTGGTTCCGTCGAAGGAACCCGTGGCGAGGGCGTTACCTTCGGGGCTGAAGGCCAGGGCAAAGAGTGATTTATCATGGCGGCGCAACGTCGCCAGGGGCCGCGCGTTTTCGGCCGACCACAGGCGTGCGGTGCGGTCGAAGCTGGCCGTGGCGATCATTTTCCCGTCCGGACTGAAGGCCACGGCGCGCACGATGTCCTGGTGGGCGGCGCGCACCGTCCGCTGTTTACCGGTTTTCAGGGTGAGTACCGTCAGGTCGCCATCGCCCGTGCCCACGGCAAGGCGCTCGCCCTTCGGGTCAAAGGCCACGGTGTTGGGGTGCCCCACCCGGCCCGGCACGGTGGCCGTGCGCCGCCAGGCATCAACATTCCAGACCTGCGTTTCCTCGTCGGTGCCCAGGGCCAGCGTCGTGCCATCGGGGCTGAAGGCCGCGGCGTGAATGGTGAGGGGATCCCGCATTTCGCCCCGGCCCAGGCTCGTGCCCTCGGGCAGCGAGAAAACCTCGAAGGAGCGCACCCAGCCCTCCGCGCCGAAGTCGGCGCGCTGCACCAGCACGCGGTTTCCACCGGGGCTGATCCACAGGCCGAATCCCTTGGGTACCGGCGCGTCGAGGGTGAGCAGCTCCCGCGCGTCACCAGCGGCGTTGACTTCCCAGATACGGGCCGTCTTGTCGCTGTTCAGCGCGCCCAGGCGACGTCCGTCGCGCGACATGCCCAGGTAATGCTGCCGGTCCAGCGCCTTAGGCTCGTCGAAGCGGAACAGTTCCCTGCCGCTCGCGGGGTCAAACAGCACCACCGCGGCATCACCCTTGACGGCCACGCGGTCGCCTGCCCGGTTCACCGCCATGACATAGCCATAGCCCGCCTTCTCGATGAGTTTCCGGCGCACCGTGCCCATGGCGGCGTCCACCACCGACAGGGTGCCGTTGTCCCGGCCGCAGAGCAGGGCATCCCCGGCCAGGGCATAACCCACGTAGCGCCCGCCCGCGCGAATCGTCATGCGGTCGGCGTTGCACAGCGCCTCCAGATGGCCCCACTCCCAATCGCGGAACTCGACCGGACACGACGCGAGTTGGGCTCGCGCCTGGGCCATGCGCTGCTCTTCAATGGAGCGTTGCGCCAGCGCGACGTTGGCGTAGTACAGTTCCCGTTGCGCGCGGGTGCGCTCCGTTTCGGCGACCTCGCGCGCCGCTTCCGCCGCGGAGCGTTCGTCTTGGGCCACCTGTTCCGCTTCCCGCGCGGCTTTTTCCGCGGCAATGGCCAGGTTGCGTTCCGCGGTGACGCGAATGTTGTAGTACACCCCGAAGACCATGATGGCGACGGTCGCGGCGGCGGCGGTGGCCAGAGGCTTCCAGTGTTTCTTGACGAAACGCTTCAGCAGTTCCCCGAAGCGATACTCGTACGCGCTGACCAGTCCGCCCGCGATGAAGCGCTGCACGTCCTCGGTCAGTTCCTTGGCGCTCTGGTAGCGGTCCTCGCGCCTGCGGGCCATGGCGCGCTTGCAGATGGCGGCCAGTTCCGGCGGCACCTCGGGATCCACCTCGCGCACCGGCTTGGGGTCGAAGCTGACCACCTTCTCCATGAACTCGCGCACCTTCATTTGCGAATAGGGCGCGTGGCCGGTGAGGATGGCGTAGAGCACCGCGCCCAGGGCGTAGGTGTCCGACCGCTCGTCGATTTCCTCGGTGCGGCCCGTGGCCTGTTCCGGCGGCATGAAATAGGGCGACCCGATGGTTTGCCCGTAGGTCGTTTTCGCCGTGGCTTCCGCGTCGCCGAGGCGCAGGGCCCGCACCGACTCCGCCATTTCCCGCTCGTGGATGTCGTTGACCCCCTTCACCTTGGCGATGCCCCAGTCGATGACGACCGTTTCGCCGAACTCGCCGATCATGAGGTTAAGGGGCTTGATGTCGCGGTGGATCACCCCCCGGTCGTGGGCGTAGCTCAGGGCATAGCAGAGATCGAGGAAGTGAGGCAGCAGCAACAGCCGTTCGCGCAGGTCCTTGGCTTCCACGATGGCGTCCTGCAGGTTCTTTCCCCGGACAAACTTCATGGTGTAATAGAGGCTGCCGTCGTCGCGGTAGCCCAACTCGTAGACGGGTACGATGGACGGATGTTCAAGCTGGCCCGTGATGCGCGCCTCCTGCAGGAACCGCGCGATAATCGGCACGGTAAGCAGTTGGGTGCTGGGCGCGCCGGGGCGCGTCGAAACACCGAGGTTCTCCGAGAGCAACTGCTTGAGCGCCACGTCCCGCCCGAAATGGGTATCCTGCACGAGGATGATTTTTCCCATGCCCCCCTTGGCAAACTCGCGCAGCTCGATGTATCGTCCCGGATGCTCCTGTACCGCCGGCACGATTTCATCGGGGTCACAGGCCTTGCCATCCAGCTCGCGCATGGTGTTGAAGGCGACCTGCGAGGCATCCTGTCCGAAAATGGACTTCACGGCGCCCGCCGTGCCGCCGCCGAAGTCAGGCTCCTCCCCCAACCGCGTGGCATCCCCCTCGGGGCTGAGCAGGGTGGCCACCACGGAATGGAGTTGGGGGTCACTCCCGCCCAGGGTGCGCACAGCCGCCACGGCGTTCCCGTTGTGGGCTTTCAGGGCAAGGTCCGCCAACGAATCAATGGCCGCCCGGTCATCTTCCGAGAGCGACCCATCGTCCACCAGGCGCCGGCCCAGGTCCGGGGCATCCGGCGTTTCGTCCCGCCGGCGTTGAAGCGCGTCGGGGCTTACCTTCTCCAGTACCACGGCCAACAGGCCAAACAGCACGTTTCGCTCCTTGCTCATAAGGATCCTCCGTTACCGTCGTGCCGGGCTGGTGCATGCCGTCCATCCGTCCGCGAGGCCTATTCTGCCACAATGCCGCGCTGGATAACAGGGATTGACACGGACCGGGTGGAAGACCTGGGCCGGGCATTGAAAAAGGAACTGGATCGTTGCCGTGGAGGGACCTGCGGGATCGGTATGAGAACTTGCGGCAGGTGGTGTACGAGCGTGAGCGGGCACAGGCGGCGCATCCGTTGATTTTGGGCCGTGGCACGGATGTGCAGGATGCGACGCCAAAGAATGCGGGGGTGTTCTTGAGGGGTTCAGGGGTGGCGTCGTGGCGTCGCCCCTTTTACAGTGCCAGGCGGAACAAATGGGAGATGTAAAATCGCCGGAAGGTACTCCACTGTCTCTAATGGGGCAGTGATTCCTGGTGTCACGCACTGACAGGAGTGTGAAGGCGAAGACAGCCCCAAAAACAGGGGCCGTTATGAAAACTGGCGGAGAGGGAGGGATTCGAACCCTCGGTACAGTTTCCCGCACAACGCCTTAGCAGGGCGCCACCTTCAGCCACTCGGTCACCTCTCCGTGGCGGGTAGAAACTGTAGCATGAAGGCAGGCGGGGGTTCAACTGAAGATCGCGTTGCTTGGATTCAGGCAACACCTTGACCGTGCCCGTGGATTCCCGCGTGCGCGGGAATGACGGAGCCGGTGCGTGAACCTGTTTTCGGTCAATTTGTACGGAACCTTTTTTGGTAAGAGACTAAATAAGGGAAGTTGCGCCTTTATGGCGGAGGATTCTGCTTATTCCATCTCGCTATGGAGCAATGACTTATTTCGACTGTTCTCAACGGCGCGGCGGTTGAAACCTCCCCCGGGAGGTGAATGCGCCAACGCATGTACCCAAGCACTTTTCGGCAACGACTTACGACCAATCCTGCGATTTGACGGCCCTTTTCAGGATGAACGGTTGCTTTTGAAAAAAAAGTAGTTCTCCCGGGAATAAAAACTAATGGTAATTGTTCCTGTTATCAAATGAAAGAGAAGGCGCCAAGACATCGGAGCACCGTACAGCGGCGGATCATACTGGAGGAACTTCAACGGACCCGGGATCATCCCACGGCCGACGAGCTTTTTCAGCGTGTCCGTGAGCGTTTGCCCAATATCAGTCTCGGCACGGTGTACCGTAACCTGGATGTCCTGGTGCGGACCCATTTGGCGCGCAGGATTGATGGCGTGGGCGGTCAGTGCCGCTTTGATGGCGACCTTCGCAGGCACTATCATATTCGCTGTGTTTGTTGTGGCCGTGTTGACGACTTGACTTGGATGGACACCGGGGTCTTCGATGCGGCGGGCGTGAAAGCGCCGGGATACGAGGTTATCGGGTTTCGCCTTGAGTTCGAGGGGATTTGCCCGCGCTGCAAGCGTGACGCCGACGGCACGGAGACGCCCCCGACAGCCCACTGATGGAACCCTCACGGTAAAGGAAGGAAGAAACTGAATCATGTTGAGTACGGAAATGGAGAGCGCTCTGAACGAGCAGATTAACGCGGAGGACTATTCCTCCTACCTCTACGAGTCCATGGGCAACTATTTCGAGCATATTGGATTCAGGGGTTTTGCCAACTGGTTCCGGGCGCAGGCGGAGGAAGAGCACGCCCACGCGCGCAAAATAGTTGATTTCGTCAATGCCCGGGGCGCCCGCGTATTGCTGAAGGCCATCAAGGCCCCCAAGACCGATTGGAAGGATCCCGTGGAGGTCTTCGAAGACGTGGTGGCCCATGAAGAGAAGGTAACCCGGCTGATCAACGACCTCTCCTCCAAGGCGGCGGAAGAAAACGATCATGCCACCCATACCTTCCTCGAATGGTTCATCACCGAGCAGGTTGAAGAAGAGGCCAATGCGAATGATGCCCTGAACCGGGTGAAAATGGCCGAAGGCGCGCCCGGCGCCATGCTCTTTCTCGATCAGGAATTCGGGCAACGCGGAAACACCGCGACGCCCGCCGAATAAACCGTATCACAGGGGGCCGCGCGGACGTGTCGCGCGGCCCGTGACAAGTAACATGCGCCAACATGGAGAAGGCCGTGTTTCAAGCATGGGGACCTCCATCCTCAGGAAAGGGATAAGATCATGTCCGTACAAGTAACCCAGCCCGCCCCCGATTTCACCGCAACCGCCGTCATGCCCGACAACACCTTTGACGAGGCGTTTTCTCTCGCCGCGCAAAAAGGCAAGTATGTCGTGCTGTTCTTCTACCCCCTTGACTTCACCTTCGTATGCCCGTCGGAGATCATCGCCTTCGACAAGAAGCTGAAGGAATTCAAGGACCGGAACTGCGAAGTCATCGGCGTGTCCGTCGATTCCCATTTCTCCCACTGGGCCTGGAAGAACACCCCCGTGGAGAAGGGCGGCATCGGCAACATCCAGTATCCCCTCGTCGCCGACATCACCAAGAGCATCTCCCGTGATTACGGCGTGCTGCTGAACGACTCCGTCGCTCTTCGCGGCCTCTTCCTTATCGACAAGGAAGGCGTTGTGCGCCATGCCCTGATCAACGACCTGCCCCTCGGCCGCAACGTGGACGAAGCCATCCGCCTGGTCGATGCCCTTCAGTTCACCGAAGAACACGGCGATGTCTGCCCCGCCAACTGGCACAAGGGCGAAGAAGCCATGAAGCCCAGCGCCGAGGGCGTCGCCGACTACCTTGCCAAGCGCGCGAAATAGACCGACCCGAAGCCGGCAACGCACGCGGCGCGGAGACGAAAGTTTCCGCGCCGCGTTTTTGTCTATCTTGTCGGCAATAAACGTTCACGGTCCCGTTACGGACGGGGCGGATCTCGCAACGGGCGGGGTGAACGCCCGGTGGAGAAGAGACGTGTCTTGCGCGGTCAAGCCCGTGGTCGAAGGTCCCCCGCGCTTCTATACCGCCAACTTCGGCAGTTGGTCGAGCCAGGGGTCCCCCGTATCGCGGAGGTGTTGCCGGAGCCGGTCATCGAGCTGTTTCAGAACGGCGCCATATTTCGGGTCACCCGCCAGATTATGTTCTTCCCCGGGATCGTCGGCGATGTGAAAGAGTTCCGTGGGCGTGTAACGCTCGAAGCGCTCGCCCCGGGTGCTCCAATTCTGGTAGTTCCAGTAGAGGCGCCATTCCCGGGTTCGCATGCGGCGGCCCACGAAGGCCGCCGTCGGGTGGGTGCCTTCCGTGTAGGCGGCGCGGTCGGGGTCGTCCTCGCCTTCAATATAGGGCCGCAGGCTATCGCCCTGGACCTCTTTCGGAACGGCCTGTCCCGTGTAGTCGAGAATGGTGGGCATGAGATCCACGCCGTTCACCATGGTCTCCACCCGCTTGCCCCTGGGCAGTAGCTTCGGGCAGGTCATGATGAGCGGCACGTGGCAGATCTCTTCGTACATGGCGGGGGTGACCGCTTTCATGAGGTGGCGGTGCGCACCGTTCATGTCGCCATGATCGGAGATATAGATGATGAGCGTGTTGTCGTACTGGCCCATCTCCTTCAGCTTGTTCACCAGGCGGCCCACCTGGTGATCGACCTGGGAGACGAGGGCGTAGTAACAGCGCAGGTATTCCTTCACCCCGGCTTCGCCGAGGGCGTCGAAAAAGCGCACGCCCATGGAGCCCTTGTAATACGGGGGCCGCGCCTGGTTGGGCGGCAGTTCTATTTCCTTCGGGTCATACATGCTGTAGAACGGGTCCGGCGCCGCCCAATAGGCATGGGGCGGGTTCATGGAGCAGGTGATCATGAACGGCGTGTCGCCGTAGGTATCGAGGAGGGCAAGACAATCCTCCACCACCCACGTGTCTTCCTGGTATTCATAGGGCACCGCCGTCCGGCCGATGGCCGTGATGTCCTGCGCGGGTGTCCAGCCTTTCTCGTGAAACAAATCCTGCGCCGCCTTGGCTTCCTCCGTCATGTAGAGGGGATGGCCGAACAGGCCGCGGTCGCTGGGCGGCGCGTCCAGCGCGCCCGCGGGCAGCTTCTCCTTCAGCCAGGCGTACCAGTCCACCAGGTAGCGGTAGCCGTCGGGAGCCTGGTAGCAGGCGTGCCGCTTCTGATCGCCCGCGTGCCAGCGCCCCCGGTGCTTGGTGGCATAGCCCTGCGCGAAGAGGACCGATTCCGGCATCACCGTGTCCGGTCCGAGGCCGCGATCCGGGTTTGTTTCCGGGGCGCCCACGTTGAGGTTGCATCCATGGGCGTGCGGCCACAGGCCCGTCAGCATGGAACAGCGCGAGGCGGTGCAGGTCGGATAGGCGCAATAGGCGTGGTTGAAGACGACACCGTCCTTCGCCAGGGCGTCCATGTTCGGCGTCTTTACATAAGGATGCCCGGCGTAACCGGTGCAATTTCCCGTGTGCTGGTCCGCCATGATGATAAGTACGTTGATGGGGCGTGATGCTTCACCGCTCTCCGCGTGTCCTGCCGTGGCCATGACGCCTCCCGCCAGCGCGCCCGCCGCGCCGCCGATGAATGCCCTGCGATTGATCATGATCCGTTATACCTCAAGCTCTCAAAACCATCGGGGCAGCGACACCGGCAGCCCGGTGTTTTCTCACCCGCCAAAGGAAAAGGTCACTTTTTCCTCTCCTTCCGCGGTGACTTCCAGGACGCGGCTCCTGAATCGCGCATCCGCCGCGCCGCCATCGCCGGGCCGGTACGCCGCGGCGACCAGGGTGATTTCGCCGGCCGGAAGATTGCGCAGGGTGAACATTCCCTTCGAGGCGTCCTCCTTGGCCAGGCACCGCCTGTCGAGCATCTTGACCTGCTCCAGGGTCCAGGTCTCCGGCATGTGGCGTCCGGCGAAGGCAAAGACCCGGCCCCGCTCGCCTTCCTCCAGTCCTGTGAGCCTTCCCTGGAGGGTGACCCACGTCCCCATGCGCGCGGTGGACAAGGGGATGTATTCATGGGTCACGCCGCCTTGGCCATCGACGTGCCACAGGCGATAGCCAAAGGGCGCGCCGTCGAAATTGCGGCACGTGGTGGCGGAGGTCACCAGTTGGATGCCGTCGAGGTTATGGACCGCGTTCTTGTGCATGTGCCCCGAAAGCACCGCCACGACCCCATGCGCCTTATAGCGTTGGATGAGTTCGGCGCGCTTGTCCACGGGGAGGCCGTAGTACCCTTCTTCTTCGTCCGCCGTTTCGGCAAAGAGCGGGTAATGGCCGAAGATCACCACCGGGGACTTCCGCGACCCGGCCTCGGCGAGTGTTTTGACCAGCCACGCGTCCTGTTTTTCCGATTCCCCTTCCACCGGTGATTTCCACAACTGGGTGTCTACCGCGACGAAAGTAAGGCCCTTATGCTCAAAGGCATACCAGTCCCTGCCCATCTTCCCGCGGTACCGCGCCACCGACGCCGCCGTGGGGGTATTGCCCACGTCGTGGTTGCCGGGCACGCAATGGCAGGGCATGTCAAACCCCGACTTGATGGCGTTAAAATCCTTGATGGCCTGGTCGTTCCCGGTTTCGTTGACGAGGTCGCCGCAGATTACGACGAAGTCCGGCCGGGCCTCGTTGATTTCCTGCACGGCCTGGCGAAACAGGGCCACATCGTGGAGATAACCCCCGAAACCCAGTTGGGGATCGCAGACCTGGGCGAAAGAGAAGGACCGGTCGGCATCGCCGCGTCCCGCGGGGAGAACGGCCGCGGGGAAAACCAGTAAACCGCCCAGAAAACAGCGCCGTGTGTATCTCATGGTTTCATGACTCCAGGCTTTCCGCCTCGCCATACCGGGTTGCGTGGGCGATTGGTTCCAACAGCCGGTGGTTGAAGCGGAAGCCGTGTAATCGTAACCTTCGCGGACCGCAAGCATCCCCCCTCCGGTCACCCGGGTTCGGGACTGCTTGCGGTCAACGCTCAAAATGATCCATCGGTACGGAACATGAGCCCGGGGTGGTACTCAATGGGCAACGGACTTTCTTCCGTGCATTCGCTTATTTCGCCGCCTCGTAACGAGTCCCCACCGCGTCCCAGTTGACGAGGTGATCGAGGACTTGCCGGATGTACTTGGGGCGGGCATTCCGGGTGTCGATGTAATAGGCGTGCTCCCACACATCAATGGTCCAAAGGGCGGTTTGACCGTGTTTCATGGGGAGATCGGCGTTGGACGTCTTGGTGACCTTGAGCTTGCCGTTTTCGAGCACCAGCCAGGCCCAGCCGCTGCCGAACTGGGTCGCGGCCGCTTCCGCGAGGGCCTGTTTCACATTATCGACGGAGCCGCACTCGGCGTTAATGGCGTCGGCCAGGGCGCCGCTCGGGCCGCTCACGCCTTTCTTGAGACCACCCCAGTAGAAGGTGTGGTTCCACACCTGGGCGGCATTGTTGAACAAGCCGCCCTCGGCCGAAAGGATAATATCTTCGAGGGGCTTGTCCGCGTCGGGCGTGCCCTCCACGAGCTTGTTCAGGTTGGTGACATACGCCTGGTGGTGTTTGCCATAGTGGTATTCAAGGGTCTCGGCGCTGATGAACGGTTCCAGGGCCTCTTGGGCAAAAGGTAATTCGGGCAATGTGAATGGCATGACAGGTTCTCCTTTTTCCGGCCGACGCCGGGGTGGCATGGGTCTCCGGCATCCATGCCGGTTCATATCCGTCCGTGTAAGACCGATGGGCTACCGTGCACTGAATTCATCCCAGGCGGCGGTGTTTTGCGGCGTGAAGGTCTCCAGCTCGAAACTGTTGGCGATAACATCGCGGGCTTCCTGCATGGAGCCGAGCGCACCGACGGACATGGCCTGCACGGCCACGTTGCCGAGGGTGGTGGCCTCGACCGGGCCGGTAACGACCTTCACGTTGCAGGCGTCCGCCGTCATCTGGCTGAGGAGCTTGTTCTGCGTGCCGCCGCCGATAATGTGAAGCACTTCGGTCTTGCGGTCGAGCATGCCGTCCACGGCCCGGAGCGCCTTGCGGTAGCGGACGGCGAGGCTTTCCAGGGCGCAGCGCACCACGGCGCCGTGGGTTTCCGGCACGGGCTGGCCGGTCTCGCGGCACAGGGTCTGAATGGTTTCAACCATGTTGTCCGGGGCCATGAGACGGGGGTCGTCCACGTCGATCTTCGAGACAAAGGCCGGACTGTCGGCGGCTTCCCGCGTCAGCGGACCGTATTCGATGGTATGCCCTTCCCGTTCCCAGGTGCGGCGGCATTCCTGGATCAGCCACAGACCGATGATGTTCTTGAGGAAGCGAATCTTGCCGCCCACGCCGCCCTCGTTGGTGAAATCATGGGCCAGGGTCTCGTCGGTTACCAGTGGCTCATCCAGTTCCGCGCCGAGGAGCGACCACGTGCCGCTGGACATGTAGGCCCAGTTCTCCGTGCCCGCGGCCACGGGCACCGCCACCACGGCCGACGCGGTGTCGTGCGTGCCGGGAGCAATGATGGGGGTCTTGGGATTGATTCCCGTGCGCGCCGCCACGTCGGGGAGAATGGGGCCGAGGATGGTGCCGGGTTCCACCAGGTCGGGAAGCAGATCGCGCGGCAGCCCGAGCCTGGCGATAAGGTCATCGTTCCAGGTGCGCTTCCAGGGATCGAGCATTTGCGTGGTGGAGGCGTTGGAGTATTCGCAGGCCTGCACCCCGCTGAAACAATAGGCCAGCAAGTCGCCCATCATCAGCAGGGAATCCGCCACGTCAAGCAGGGGGGATTGGGCCTTCACCAGGCTCAAGAGCTGGTAAACCGTGTTGAAGGGAAGGAACTGGATCCCCGTGGCCTTGTAGATCGCCTCACGGGGCACCTTCGAGAAGGCGTATTCCTGCATGCCCTCGCAGCGCTTGTCACGATAGGCCACCGGGTTGCCGAGGAGGGTGCCGTCCTTGGCCAGCAGGCCGAAGTCCACGCCCCACGTGTCGATGGCGATGGCATCGAAATCAGGGCCGAACTCCCCGGCACACTTGCGCAGCCCCGCTTCCATTTCCTCGTAGATTCGTGCCAGGTCCCACTGCCGGGTACCGAGCATGACCAATCCCTCGGTCCGAAACCGGTGAACCTCCGTAAGTTCGATCTTACCCCCCTGGAGCGTGGCGACCACCGCGCGGCCACTCTCGGCCCCCAGGTCAAAGGCGACGAAACGATAGTTGTCTTTCATGATGATTCTCCCGGTTTCCCCGTCTGTAGCTACCCGAAAAAGATAGCGCATTCTCTCCGCCCGTTGCCAATTCCTGGTGACGGAGCAACGCGCCCGCCCCGTGTCATGGCGCCCCTTTCGCAGGATGACGGGAACGAACGCAAGAAAAGGGGGAATACACCAGGCGGAGCGAGCTTTGATCCGTTGTTCAATCGGGAAAGTCCTCTTTGGCGGAAACGGGGCGGCCCCCCTTTCCCCTGGGTTCGGTGAAGATGCACGAACAGCGCGGATCGGACTGTGGCCGGTTGAAAATGGTCATTCCCATGGGTTGCACCGGTAACGATCTAACCATGGGATAGTAAGTTCCTGTCCGTCACGGTGTCGTGTCTTGGCCGCTCCGCGGCCGTAACTTCACGGTTGAACAGGAACCACCATTCCATCGGCCTCACACATATTATTGTTATTCTCCGCAGGAATAACGCGCTATTCCTTGTTTTTACATGGCATTTGTCCGGTTCCAGCCCCAGGGTGGACACTTGTCTTTCGCGGTCACGCCCCACTCGTTTTGAGGGCGGGTCCCCCCCCATACAAGTTGGCACGCTTTGTGCTCCTATCATACCAGGCGCAAGAAAACGCGAAGCCTTTTCCGCGGCGCCCGGTAAGGATGAGTCAAAGAACAGGGCCATGAAAAACTTGCCGTAGCATCCCCGTTTCCATTTTAACCTCAGCACACCGTAGTCGGCTTTCGTGAGGCCGCTTCACCTACCCCCTCCTCACCAAGCCGACCCCCTCGACAGCGCGCCGAGTTTGCCCCCACTCGGCGCGCATTTTTTGTGCTTCGGCACCGCGCCCACGGCACATTCTGTTTTCGACAGGGTGGCGGGGACCGCCGTGTTCGCGCCGGTCCCCGCGTTCACTCCCGTGTTCAGCGGCTTTATGAAACGCCGAGTCCGGCGGCACGGAGCGCGGATTCTTCCGGACCGCGGCCCGCGCAGCAACCGGCCAGGACCCCGTCAATGGCCACGGCGGGCACGGAGTGGACGCCGAGGCTCCTGGCGCGGCGGGCCACCTCCGGCACGTTCATGTCCGACACGCTGATTTCGCATGACGGACAGGCCACGCGGTTGACGAGTTCGATGGTTTCCTCGCAGGCCGGACATCCGGCGCTGAAGATTTCGATTTGGCGAAGGGCAGTCATGTTTTCATCTCCTCTGTTTTCGTTTCACAACACGAAGCGCCTTGGGACACAGGTTCCACGGCGGCACACGCGGAGCAGGAGCCTTCCATTTTTCCGGCGGGCCAGGCATTCCACAGGGCCGCACCGATGAGCAGGGTGATCCCGCTGTAAACCATCGCGTTGGAATCCAGGGCAAACTTGCCGGCCAGCAAGAGCCCGGAGGCCAACGCGCCGGCGGCAAGGGGGCCGTATCGCCCATTCCTCCGGGCGCGAAAGCAGAAGGCGGCCAGCGTAATGGCCAGACAGAGAAAGGTCAGTGGGAGCATGAAGGCCTTTCCCGGAAAAGCGCCCAGCCCCAGCGAACCGAGGATTCCGGCGTAGGCGGGCCAGCACGCCGGGCAGAGGCCGACGGGCAGCAGGGATGCTCCGAGACCCGGAAGAACGGTCAGGGAGCTTCGCCATCCGGAGCCGTTCTTTCCTCCTTCACCCGCCTCCCGGCTTCCACGGGCGGATCGCAGGGCCTCCGCAATCAGCCGAACCGGGGGAGCGCCTTCCAATCTCCCCCGGGCGCCCGGATAGAGTCGGCAGGTCGAAACGCCCGCCATGGGTTCCGCTCCCGCGACATCCTTTCCATTCACCAGGATGGTCGGGGATCCATAGTGAAGCACATGCGCCGGGCCCGCCGCGTCACCTCGACTCCATTCGGTCCATTTCGGCGGGATGCCCGCTTCCGCGAAGCCTTTCAGCAGGTGTGCCCGGGCCCTGGGCACGTTCGGGCAGTCCGGGGCGTGGATCAATTCGACAAGGAACATGGCATCTCATCCTCCAGCGCCTCCAACACGGGGCATTCACTCACCGAAGCTTTGCCGTGGCACGCATCGGTCAATTGGACCAATGTCCGTCTTATACGCTCGAGTGTTTTGATTCGGCCGTCTATTTCGGCAATTTTTATCCGTGCCCGATCCTGCATGTCCCGGCAAGTCGTTTCCGGATCGATCCGAAGCGACAGCAATTCACCGATCTCGCGAAGGGTAAACCCCAACGCCTTCGCGCGCTTGATGAACTGAATGCGCGACACGGTCTCCCGCGGGTATTGCCGGTACCCGCTCTCCCGCCGGGGGGGCACGGGAATCAGGCCCCTGCGTTCATAGAACCGCACGGTCTCCACGCCCACCCCCGCAAGGTGTGCAACTTTTCCAATGGTTAGCGATTCCATCGTTCAAACTCCTTCATCTTTTCAACCACACTATACACGCCGTACCATACTACGGAGTCAAGCACTTTCAGATGCTTTTTCCTTTCATCCAGGTTAAACGCACTTCCGGGTTGTCCTCTCTTTTCATGCCCCCCCGCAGACCGGCCTTCCCTGTTATCCGTACGTTGGCACCGGCTCCCTTGAGATTGCTCACGAAGGCGTCGCCATTCCCGTGCCGCGTACCGTTGCGTCGCCCGCCGGGTTACCGAAAATACGTCCCGCCAACGGTCGAAATACAAGGAGGATGAGGGGAAAGCCTGCTTTCCCCGGATGCGCCCCACAAGGGGGTCGATATGGCACGTCCCTTGCTTGTTATTATGTTGTGAGGAAGGACGGCATCGGCCGCCACCGGAGAATACCATGCGGAAAAAGCCCCGTTCGTTCAGACGCCAACTCAGTATGGCCTTTATTCTCCTGGCGATAGGCTCCACGACCGTGCTGGCCGGTTTGATCCTGACCACGGCGGTAAAGAGCATTACCACCCACTATGAAGGCATGGCCATCGATTCCACGCGTCTTGCGGCGCGACTTCTTTCCCGGTTCCCCGGCACCGCCCCCGGTGGGGGACCGAAGACACCGGCGCTTACGCGGAAAGCCGTGGCCGAAACCCTGGCCGACGAACTCATGGCGGAGCACGTGGTGGTGCTCGACCCCTATGGCCGAATACTGGCCTTCCGGGGGCCGGCCTCGATCGAAATCGCGGAGGTGATGCCCGATGCCTTGGCCACGCTGCTCGGCCCTCCGGGCACTGCCAAAGCCGGAAAGGACCGGATTCTTCGCACCCGGAACGGGATCTGGGTCGGAATTGCCCTTTCCCCATCGGGGCCACTTCCGGGCGGCTGGGTTGTTACCCACCATACGCTTCGGGAAGGGAAGCGCCTGGTATGGTATACGGTGCTCTACGTGGTTTCCCTGGTGACAGTGTTGATCGCCATCGCCTTTCCTCTTGGTCTTCGATTCAGCCGTCTCTTCACGCGGCCCATCGATGCGCTGGTCGAGGGCGCGCAGCGTTTCGGTCGTGGTGATTTGAATCACAAGGTTGAGGGCGGCGATTACATCGAGTTTGTACGGGTGGCACGGGCGTTTAATGAGATGGCCGCTTCGCTGAAGTCGTACATGGCGAAAGTGGAACAGGAGGCGCAGCTCCGGGAGAAAATCGAGAGCGAAATGCGGATAGCTTCTTTTCTCCAGCAATCGCTGCTGCCCGCCCGGCTCCCGGAGAGTCCCCGCTTTGAACTCTCCGCGAGAAGTCAGCCCGCGGAGGAGGTGGGGGGCGATTTTTACGACGTGTTGCGGTTGAGTGACGGCCGAATCATGATTGCCATCGGCGATGCCACGAACAAGGGCCTTCCCGCCGCGCTCCATGTCACGGAGTGCGCCAGCGCCTTCCGCGCCTATGCCACCCAGCAGGATTCCCCCGGCCGGGTATTGGGCTACCTGAACAATTTTCTCCAGGAACGGCTCGGCGACACGTGCCGCTTCGTGACCATGTTCCTCATGGTTTACGACGAGATCACGGGCCGCGTTGTGTACAGCCTGGCGGGACACAATCCCCCCTTCCTGGTCCAATGCGAGGGTCGCGAAACCGTGTTTCTCACGGAAGGCCGGGGGTTGCCCCTGGGCTTGCTTCCGGAAACGGAATATGGCGAGGGCGAGGTTCAGTTGGAGAAAAACGACATGTTGCTCCTCTACACGGACGGCATTACGGAAGCCACCGACGGCAACGGCCGGCTCCTGGGAACGGACGGTGTGCTCAGGGTTTTGCTCGATCGTTGCGGGAATCCGGCCGACGATATCGTTCGCGGCATCACGGAGCTGGCGCTGGAGCATTGCGGCACCGCCCCCCAGTCCGACGATATTTCCCTCGTATGCCTCCGTCGAATCCTGTGAGCGGCGGTTAGGGGGGACGGGAAGGTGCACGAAAACCCGGTACGCTCACGCCCTTTTCTCCCGTCCTCTTTTGACCTGTCCTCTTTTGACGTGTTGCGCATCCTCGCACCGGACCTTTATACTGTAAGCATACGGTTGGAACAGGGCCATTGCCCTGTCCAGCGCCTCTCGCCAACGCGTTCCCGTTCCTTCGGCACGCGCCACAGTGATTCAGTATGAAGAGGAAGGTCATTCCATGTCCGCGAAAAGAGAAGTTATTTTATCGGGCATTCGCCCCACGGGACGGCTGCACTTCGGTAATTATTTCGGGGCCATCCAAAGTTTTATTCGCCTCCAGGACGGGGACGCCGACTGTTACTACTTCATCGCCGATTACCACGCCCTGACCACCATCACCGAACGGCGTGAAATCTACCGGGCCACCCTCGACATGCTGAAGACCTACGTGGCCTGCGGTCTCGACCCTGCGCGGTCTGTCATCTACCGGCAAAGCGACCTGCCCTGCACCGCCGAACTCTCCCTGCTGCTGGGCATGGTGACGAACATCGGCCACCTGGAGCGGGGCACCACGTACAAGGACAAATTGTCCAGGCTTGAAGCCGACCCCAAGGTGGAGGGCAACCCCCTCTCTTTCGGGCTGCTGGGCTATCCCGTGCTCATGGCCGCCGATATACTCATCGTCAAGGCCGACATGGTGCCCGTGGGCGACGACCAGCGGCAGCATGTGGAGATGGCCTGTGACATCGCGCAGAAGTTCAACCACCGTTTCGGCGAAACCCTCAAGATTCCCCGGCCGGTGAGCCGCGAAGCCGTCCGCATTCCCGGGCTCGACGGTTCGGGCAAGATGGGCAAGAGCGATAACAACACCCTCGATCTGCTCGACGATCCGAAAACGGTGCTCAAGAAGATCAAGGGCGTGGAGACCTCCACCGACCCCCTCGATTTGGATACGGACAGCGACGCGCCGGAGATGGTCCTCCCCAAGATGCCACCGGGTGTCGGCGTGCTTTACTACCTGCTGAACCTCCTCGCCCCGGAGGAGGTCTACCTGGACTTCCTCGGCAAGTACCGCCGCAAGGAAAAGTTCTACGGCATGCTCAAAAACACCCTCGCCGAATACGTGAACCAGTTCAACGCACCCATCATCGAAAAGTACAACGACCCGGCCAACAGCGACGAAAGCATCGAGGCGTTCCTCCGTGCCAACGCGGAGAAGGTGACTCCCGTCGCCCTAGACACGGTTGAAGCCTGCCGGATGGCCATGGGGATTGGCCACAGCCTGTACCGCGCCTGATCCGGCGCCGCCGGAACCGCCTCCTGGCCCCGGCCACGCAGGGTTGGGAGATTCCCCAAGCCATATTATCCGTGGTTAAGACGTCCCCCCGTTTCCACGCTCTTAATGTGGCACAGCCGCCCCCGGCTGTGGGGCCGACGCTTACGCTTGTTCCTTGGAGAAGGCACAATAGCCGCAGAAACAGGGGTGGAACCCTGCGGGTTCCACGGCCCCCGGTTCGGGCCGAGTACGGCCCACAGAGGGCGGCTGTGCCACATAAGGAATGGTGCATCGAAACGCACCTTACTGGGGCCGTGAAGGGTTACCTGCCCGTTTGGTCACGTGGCCGGGAACTTCCGGCTTCCCGGGAAACCCGCCGCGCGCCATTTTCCCCTTCCAAGCCCGCGGTTGGTGGTCGGCGGGATAGTTTGTATAATGGCGGATGCCTTGTGTTCACGGAGCAACCGGGCCCAACCTATCAGGAAGTTTCCCATGACATGGCAACCGTTTTTCCGTAGTACAGTATTTTTGTGCCTTCTGTTCCCGGCGATGACACCGGTTCATGCCCAGCTTGCCGGACCTTCCAATGGCGGCTTCGAGAACGGCCTGACGGGCTGGGTGCATCAGTTCGGCACGGAATCCGTCACGACCGATGCCCATGGCGGAACCAAAGCGTGCCGGCTCACCGGCGACGCCGCCCAGGGCTACGGCCAACTCAACTCACCGGGTTTCACGGTCGAGCCGGGCGCGACCTACACCCTTTCCTCCTACGTGAAACTGGAGAGCGGCACGGGGCGCTACATGGTGGCCCTCGCCTGGCTGGGCGGCGAGACGCAGTACAGCAACGCCTGGGCCGGCAGCGACACCCCCGCCGACTGGACCGGGCACGGCGGCACCTTCACCGCGCCCGCGGGGAAAAACACGTGCGTCATCATTCTCGGGGTGGACTACGGCACGGTGGCGCTTTTTGATGACATCTCCTTGACCAAGGTAGGCGGTTCGCCCGACACGTCGGAAGGGAAGCACTGGCAGGTCTGGGCCGCCCCGGCATACACGCTGGATCAAAACCTGTTGCTCAACCGCGCGACGGAATGGGCCGAGGCCCGGGGCTTGCTGCGCGGGCTCGTGCTGCCGGGCTTCGAGGATTTCATCGGCGCCAGCCCGCCGTGGACCATCGCGGTCGACACCCTGGCGCCGGTCCTGGCGAAGGACGGGGTACGGGTTATCGCGCGCGCGGCGGGGCTGACGCCCGGTTCGACGGGGGGAGACTATGCCTTCGGCTCGCTCGCCATGGTGGGGCCGGGAGAACCCGCGGCGGCGGTGGTGCTGACGGACCCCATCGCGAACGTTCTCCAGGGGGCGCGTACCGCGGCCCCCGGCGGGATGACGCTGGCGGCATCCGTGGCCGACCTGGCGGGTTGCGTCGCCGCCATCCGCGCCCAGGACCTGGCTTCGGAGATCATCCTGGAAGTCAATCTGCCGCACTGGACCTTTGACGGTCACCCCTCCCACTTCGGCGACAGCTCCTGGAGCGCCGGATCGGGCTACGACCTCAAGGACATCCTCGATGCCGTGCTGGCGGAAGTATCCGTGGCGGGTATTCACGCGGTCAACCCTTACGACTACTACAGCGACACCACGAAGGAAGACCCGGAGAAAGTCCTGGCGCTGGAGGGCTACGTTCGGTCGAAGGGATTGCCCTTCGGGCTGGTTTATGGCAGCGGGGCCAGGAGCACGTTGACCAACCAACAGTTCCACGACCAGACCATCGCCATGTTGCAGGCCTACCAGCAGGCGGGCGGCTTCCCCGACGTCTTCGTGCTGCAAAGCAACACCGACGAACCCTCCGCCTATCTCCCGGAAAAGACCCGGAACACCTACATGGACACGGTGCGCGACTTCGCCACCGAGGTGCGCCGGCTGTACCCGAAGGCCTTTCCCGGGGAGGCGAACGATATGCTGCTGCTGGACAACGGCACCATCAAGATTGGCATGGACCTCAAATCGGGCGGCGCCATCACCTACCTGTCCCTCTCCGGGGTGGACGACAACATCATCAACATCCACGACCGGGGCCGCGAGATCCAACAGTCCTATTACGCGGGCGACACGCTGGACCGGCGGAGCGAGGGGCAGAGCGGAAGCTGGTCGCCCTGGCCGTGGAATCCCATCCAGGTGGGCGATTACGCGGGGAACTCGGCGGAGATCATCGAAGCGTGGATCGACGGCGACGTGGCCTTCACGCGGTGCATCCCCATGCTGTGGGACATGAATAATGAACCGGGCCAGTGCTACATGGACCAGTGGACGAAGATCGAAGGCAACGTGGCCCACATCCGCAACCGCCTGACCGTCTGGCGCGACCCGGACGACCGGTGGAACCTGGTGGCGCCCCGCGACCAGGAACTGCCCGCCATCTATACCATCGCCGACGTGCCCTACCTCTACACCTATGTGGGCGACAATCCGTGGAACAACGGTCCGCTGACGGAGATCGACAACGACCCGAATGACGGGTTCATCTGGGACGCCTTCACCGCGACCGAACATTGGGCGGCCAACGTGAAGGACCGGAGCGGCAACGGCTGGGGCCTGGGCGTGTACAACCGTGAATCGACGCGCTTCCTGGGCGGACTGGCGGGAACCGTGGGCGGCGGGCCTTACGACGCAAGCACGGCCTACATCTCGCCCCTGGGCCGGGCGGCGCTTGGGCGAACCAGCGTCTACGAGTACGAATATGATCTTATCGTGGGCACGTTGAGCGAAATCCGCCAGTACGTTTACGCCCACCCGCCGGAGAATCCCAACGGGTGGGAATGGTGGCAATTCAACACCGACGGCAACATGGAAGGATGGATCGCCAACCAGCACACCGCCAACGTGGAGGTGTCGGGCGGCGCCCTGAAGTTCGACGTGACCGGAATCGATCCCATCTTCAATTCCCCCGCCGTGGCCATCATAGCGAGCGAGACGCCGTACATTCACGTGCGGATGAAGAACGGCACGCCCCAGCGGTCCATGCAATTCTTCTGGACCAACAGCCGCGGCGGTCCCGGCACGCCGGGCAACGACATCACCCTCCCCATCAGCGCGAACGACGAAACCTTCCAGGACTACGTCATCGACATGACCCGGGCAAGCGGCTGGACCGGGGTCATCTCGGCGCTACGCTTCGACCCCGTGGGCGGGGGCGACTCGGGGCATATCGAGGTGGACTACATCGCCGCGTGGCCCACCGCCGATACGCCGGTGGAAGACACCACGCCGCCGGTCATCACCCTGACCGGAGATGCCGCAATCACCATGGACTGCGACCAGGTCTTCCACGAGCCGGGTTATACCGCCACGGACGACACGGACGGTGACATTACGGCATTGGTCGTGGTGGGGGGCGACGCCCTCGACGGCACCACGCCCGAACCCGGTGAATACACCATTACCTACGACGTGTCGGACAGGGCGGGGAACGCCGCCTCGCGGGTAACGCGAAGGGTGACGGTAACCGGGAATTGTCCGAGCGCGCGCTGTGGGCACGCGGCCGACACCAACGGCAATTGCGTGCTCGAACTGGGCGAATTATTGCGGTGCATCCAGTTCTACAACGCAAGGGCCTACCACTGTGCCGCCACCGCCGACGGCTATGCCCCCGGCCCCGGCGACCACGGCTGCACGCCCCACACGGCCGACTACGCCCCGCAAGACTGGACCCTGGGTCTCGACGAGGTGATGCGCCTGGTGCAATTCTACAACTCTGAAAGCATCGCCGCCTGCGAGGGGAGCGAAGACGGCTACTGCCCCGGTGCGTGAAGGCGGGACATCGTCCCATGGCAGGGGCAAGCTCCCGCTTGCCCGTTCGGCAAGCGGGTTGCGCGGATGGAATGAACAGAAGAACCACGGAGATAAAGATCCCGTTCCACATACGGTCATGCAGGAGCATGACCCTACCGGCAGGACCGCCCCGGGGTAGGGGCAAGCTCCCGCTTGCCCGTTCGGCAAGCGTGCTATGCGGCTGGAATGAACAGAAGAATCACGGAGACAAAGATCCCGTTCCACATACGGTCATGCGGGAGCATAAGACACCAATGCGTCCCCTATCGTTCTCGCAATCACCACAGGCGGTTACAGCGAATAAACGGGTGGCCGGGCGGTAGTTTCCACAGGAGGGCACGCCGTGAAGCTCTATGGACTGGACCCGATGTGGAAACGTATTGGCTGGTATGGCATCGCGCTTGCCATGGGCACGGCTCTGATACTCATGTACCTCGGCAAACTCAACCCCGAGGCATCACGGCAGGGGTTGTGCGTGCTTGGGCTGTCAATCATCGCGCTTGCCTGCGTGCAAGCGGTTATTCTTCATGCCGTGCGTGTGCGCGTCGATGAAGATGGTCTGTCACGCCGCGTCTGGTTATGGTGGGATTGTTGGTCCTGGGATGCCTTTCATTCGGGCCGAATACAATACATTGCCGAGCGTGGCGCCTTCCGCGATCCAGCGAAGCCCCCATGGCGACAGGAGTTTTCGCTGGCCTTTCTCGGCAAGAATGACCGCGACGCTATCCTCGCTGTCTGCACGCATCATTGGTCGCCCTCGCCGGTAGAACATGCGGAGTCGATTACGCTGACCTTCCGATCCTGCTTCCTCGGGACAATCCGGCTTCGCCTTGAGGCCGATGGAATTCTCCTGAAAGAACGAGGGTCTGAAAGCATAATCCCCTGGCGGCAGGTGGAAACGGTTTGGGTCACGAAACTCTCCAGACTTCAGACAGGATTCTCCGCCTTGTATCTCCCACTTTCAAGCGTGGATGTGAAACTCCGCTGTCGTCGGGAAGAATTGCGCACACGCCGAAACTGGCGTGGACCGGCAAGCGAGGTTATCTTGAGTTTTCTCCAACGTCATCTTTCGCCGGAGAAAATACGCTCGGGACATTTGAGTGATCCGGCGGAAACGTCAGACGACCTCATCCTCCGCATCGCCCAGGCCCGGCACCAATTTCGCAAGTTTCGGCGCATTCTGCCCTTCATGGTGCTTTTCGTTGTTTTGATTTTCCCGGCATTTACATGGATGTGTTGTTATGAACCCAGAAAACCGGGACAACTCATGGCCGCTGCGGCATGGATACTCCCATTCGTAGTGGCAACTTCCGTCTTAGAGGGTGTTTGCAAAGGCCCTATGCCTTGGGGAGGGGTAACCTTTTGCTCATGAGGTTTATCATGGCGATGAGCACCATGGCTTCGCTGTTCTCGGTCAATTGCTCATAGTCCTTTGAGAGCCTTCGGTATCTGCC